>MWDC01000001.1 GCA_002070355.1 Parcubacteria group bacterium ADurb.Bin159
GGGATATATGAAATTACTGCGTTCAGATTTAGCCGAAGATACAGTTAAGGCTCAAAATTTTGGCCCGGAAATTTTAAGTGAAGATTTTACTTTAGAAAAATTTGAGAAAATTTTTTCTCTTAAAAAGAAAAGTAAAATCAAACCATTACTTATGGACCAAAAAGTTTTAGCCGGTATTGGCAATATTTATTCACAAGAAGCTTGTTTCAGAGCAAAAATTAACCCTCAAAGATTAGCAGGCAGTTTAACCAAAGAAGAGATAACTCTTCTTTATAATGAACTTAAAAAAATATTGACTGATGCCTTAAAGTATCATGGCTCTTCTGTAGATTCCTATTTAGATATTTATGGCCGAAAAGGAAAGTTTGTATCATTTTTACAGGTTTACAATAGAAAAGGAGAACCTTGTCTTAAATGTAAAACACCTATAAAAATGATTAAAATGAATGGCCGGGGTACTTATTTTTGTCCAAAATGCCAAAAATAACAAGTTTTGAAAAATTTGCAAAAATAATATATTCTTATGAATTTATGGCATAAAATATTGATAATAATTTTGGGTATATTTTTAGCTGTATTTCAAGTTTCTTTTTTAGAAAGTTTGCCCATTCTAAAATATCTCAGACCAATTTTTATTTTAATAATTGTTTTAACTATTAAGGGTGATTATCTATCGGCAATTATTATTGCTTTTTTAGGGGGAGTAATAGAAGATTTAACATCTGTTTTCCCTTTTGGATTTTTTTTACTTTCTAATCTTTTGGTTATAGGAATATTATTTTATTTAAGGAATTTTTTTGATTTTACGTTTTTATTGGGGAAAATTTGGCCTATAGTTATATTGTTTTTTATTTATAAATGTTTTTATTTTGGCCTTGCCTTGTTATTTTCATCTTTTAATTTATCCTTTAAACCAATTTTCTCGTGGCATTTAATCATTAATTTTTTGATTAGTTTATTTTTAAACACTATTTTAGCCCTAATATGCTTAAAAGAAAAAAAGAATTTTGGGAAGAAGATGAAAATGAGCCTTTAATTAAAGAAAAAAGATTAAATCTTTTGAAAATAATTGCTTTCGCCTTAATTTTCATTTTATTCTGCCGTTTATTTTGGATACAAGTCGTTTTTGGGAAATTTTGGCAAGATATAGCCTTAAATAATAAAATAAGATTAGAAAAAATAAAAGCGCCTCGAGGGCTTATTTATAGCCAAGATAATATGCTTTTAGCTCAAAATGTGCCGACTTTTAGCTTGGTAATAAGCCCTTCTGATTTATCTGAAGAAAAAGAAAAAAGACAAGAATTACTAAACAATCTTAAAGAAGAATTAATGTCTTTAGGTATCGAAGTCGATGAAGAAGGAATAAATACTGTTGAAGAAGCGCCTTTTTATTCCTACGAGCGTATTACTATTAAAGATGGATTAAGTTATGAACAATTTATTGACCTTGATATCAGATTAAAAGATTGGCCGGGTATAGATATAGTTCCATCTCTTAAAAGACAATATCCGGAAAATGGAACCTTTTCCCATTTAATAGGTTATTTAAGTAAAATCAGCCAAGAAGAGCTAAAAAACGATTCTTATTATTCAATCAATGATTTTTATCCTAAAGCTGGGCTGGAAAAAGAATATGAATTAGAATTGCGCGGTAAAGATGGACAAAAAAAAATTGAAGTTAATTCTTATGGAGAAGAACAGAAGATTATAGCCAAAGAAGACGCGCATCCAGGAAAAGATATCGTTTTGACTATTAATGGAAAGTTTCAAAAAAAAATCGCTGAACTTTTAGAAGAATATTTAAAAAAATTGAATCTTCATTACGGGACAGTAATTGCCCTTAACCCCCAAACAGGTGAAGTATTAGCCGCGTTTTCTTTACCTACCTATGATAACAATATATTTCTTTGGGGACACAATGAGGAAAAGAAAAAAATCCTTTTTGATACTGATCATCCTCTTGTTTTTAGAGCCACTGATGGTCTTTACCCTTCAGGTTCAATTATTAAAGGCGCTTTAGCCGCAGGGGGTTTAGAAGAGGGGATTATTAAACCTGATACTCAAATTCTTTCTACAGGAGGAATAAATGTCGGTTCTTGGTTTTTCCCTGATTGGAAAGCAGGTGGACATGGCAGGGTAAATGTCATAAAAGCTTTAGCTGAATCAGTAAACACCTTTTTTTATTATTTAGGAGGAGGTTATGGAAATTTTAAAGGATTAGGAGTAGAAGGAATAAATCATTATTTAGAGCTTTTCGGTTTCGGCGACAAAACAGGCATTGATATTCCTAATGAATCTTCGGGATTGTTGCCCACTCCTTTATGGAAAGAAAAAGTTAAGGGAGAACCTTGGTATCCGGGAGATACTTATCACTTATCTATTGGCCAAGGAGATATTTTAGTTACTCCGCTTCAGGTGGTAAATTATACTGCAGCCATAGCTAATGGCGGCATACTTTTTCGGCCACATTTAGTAGATTATATTATTGACCAAGAAACAGGAGAAAAAATATATAAAGAGTCGGAAATTATAAGAAAAGATTTTATTTCAAAAGAAAATATAGAAGTAGTTAGGCAAGGGTTTAGAGCAGTTGTTGAGGAAGGAAGTGGACGCCAGTTAAAATATTTTGAGCCAAAAGTTGCTGGAAAAACAGGGACAGCTGAAATTTTGGGAAAACAGCCCCACGCTTGGTTTACTTGTTTTGCCCCTTATGAAGAGCCAGAAATAGTTTTAACCGTTTTAATTGAAAACGGAGGAGAGGGTTCTACTGTAGCCATACCTTTGGCTAAAGAAATTCTCACCTGGTGGTTTGAAAATTCAAAAACATTCTAATTAAAAATGAAATAATGACTTACTATATTAAAGATAAACATCAAAAAGCAAAAAGAACATATAAAAAATATTCTCGAAAGTCGATCCTTAAAATTGTTTTTAGGGTTTTTTTAGTTATTTTGGCAATAGGGGGTTTAATTTATTTATTTTTTTTCAGTCCTATTTTTGAAATTAAAAATTTTATTATTGATGGTAAAGATCCTATTTTAGAAAATGAATTAACAGAATATCTTAAACCATTAGTTTCAGGTAAAAACTATTTTTTTGTTTCTAAAAAGAAAATTTTAAGCGAATTAGAAAAAGATTACCGGATAAAAGATGTGGAGGCAACTAAAATTTTCCCTGATTCTTTAAAAATCACTTTTAAAAAATCTTTACCTTTTGCTCTAATATATATAAAAGGAGGGGAAGAAAGCTTTCTTTATTGGGTTCGTAATCAAATTTATGTTATTCCTCAAAATTCTTTAGGAGAACGCAGTTTAACGGTTTTGGCAGAACAAGATATACCTATTATTTATGACCAAACGAATATCTCTATAAAAACAAAAGAATGGCAAGAACTTTTTATGGGATTATCCCGTCTTTTGAGTTTTTATGGTTTAGGAAGCGGTAAGCAGAACAATTTTACTATTAATTTTATAGAAATTAAAAAAGAGGGCGGAAGAATCACCCTCGAAATGATCACCAATGAAGGTTGGAAAATTTTGGCCGACCCAGTTGATTTGATTAGTCAATTTGAGAGAATGGAAGCTATTTTAACTAAAGAAGTTAAATCAAGGGCCGATCTTTTATATGTAGATTTGCGTTTTGGAGAAACGGTTTTTTATAAGACAAAATAATAGGATAAAATATAGGTAGTGTCGCAAAAGGGGAATTGTGCGTCGCTTAACATTACTACTTCCCCATATAACTACTATTATTTCTTTCATACGTTTCCACCCATATTTCTATATATTTTACCACAAAACTCATTCCCATTAAGAAAACGCCAAAAATAATCACCATAATAATAATAATAGAAATAAATGGTTTTATGTCTTTTTGCCACCATCCTTTTTCGAGCATAATAAAAAATATTAAATAAATTTATAGTAAATAATCCAGTGGATTTACCGGCAAACCATTCATTCTAACCTCAAAATGAAGGTGCGGTCCAGTAGAAAAATTACCTGCTCCAGGAGTGCCAGGCATTCCTCCGCTTTTACCAATAACTTCTCCTCTTTTAATATATTCATTTTGGACAACGGAAATTTGAGATAAATGTCCATAAAGAGTGGAAAATGTCTCATTATGGACGATCATAATATAGCTGTAGCCCATTCCTCCGTATTTCGCTTGAGCCACATATCCTGAAGCAGCTGCCCTGACGGTCGTTCCTTGCGCGGCTCGAATATCAATACCCGAATGCTCGCCCAATAAATATCGATAAGGATAATCCGAGTCGTGGAACAAACAAGTAATCCTTTCTTTAGGTACCGGCCAAGAAAAAACAATTTCATTCCCTTCTTCCATGTCATTTGACTCTTTTTCTTTTTCCAAAGAAGCTAATTTTTCTTTAACTGTTCTTTCTAGCTCTTGAATTTCTTTTTCTCGAGCCCTTTCTTCTTCAATAGCATTAGCCAATAAACTTTGAAATTTCCACTCTGCTCCCCTACTCTGGTCCAAAAGATATGATTGAACCTGTTTATTAGAAGCCAATTTTGCCTTTTGGGTTTCAATTTCAATCTTAGCTGATTCGATCTGATTTACTTTTTCCCGTTTAGCTAATTTTTGTTCTTCTAGGGCTGATTTTATAATTTCGTATTGATTTAGAGAATGAAGTAAATTTTTTTCCAATGTCCGCAAATAATAAATCCTGTCTACCAAAGACGAAAGGGAAGAATTTAGCGCAAAAAGGGAAAGATAATCTTTTTTATCCTCTTTATCAATCAATTGAATAATTCTTTTTATCTGTTCTTTTTGGCTTTCAATCTGTTTTTCTTTTTCCAAAATGCGAAATTGGATATTTTTGATAGAAAGTTCCAAATATTCTATTTCTTTTTCTTGCTTTTTAATCTCCAATTGAATTTTAGCTATTTGATTATCTAAAAAAGAAATTTCGTTCTTAAGCGTTTTTGCCTCTTTTCTTATTTGTTCTATTTTTTGTTCATAAATTTTTTGCTCTTCTCCTAATTTGGTAATTTCATTTTCTTTTATTTTAATTTGATTCTGGATATCTTCGATTTCATTAGAAATAGAATTTGCAGCTTTAGATATAAAAATATTCGTCAAAAATAACCCTCCACTAATAATAATAAGAGAATAAATAATAAAAATTTTTTTAGTCATTGTTATTATTTTATCAAATTTTAATAACCTTGACAAGTCAAATAATAAGATTATACTAAAATAAATTAATAACATTGTCATAGCCGGCTTTGGCATTTGATATTTAAATTTAACGTTTATTATGGTGTTAGATATTATTCAAATTATTGTTTCTGTTTTGCTCATTATTTTTGTCATACTTTCTTCGCGCCATGGCGGATTACTGGGTAGTTTGGGGGGCGAAAGTACGCCCTATCAAACAAAAAGAGGGGTGGAAAAGCATGTTTTTATATTTACTATTATCTTGGCCATTTTATTTTTAGGGTTAGGTGTAGCCCAATTTATTTTAGCTGGATAAATTGTTTTTCCCTATGCTCAGTATTAAAAAACGGATAATTATATTTATCATTTTAGCTATAATTATTATTTTAGCTATTTTTTTTATCAACAAAAAAAAGGAATCTGTTTCTTTGCCTGCTTCAGGGGGTAAATATCGAGAAGGAATTATTTCTCAGCCAGAATTTAATAATCCCCTCCTCCAAGATTCCGGTTCAGATTTAGCTATTTCTCAATTAGTTTTTTCCCGTTTAATAAAAAAAGGTTATAATTTAGAACCGAATTTAGATTTAGTCGCAAAATATAAAATCAATCCTGACTCAACTTACACTTTTTACCTTTATCAAAATGCGCTTTGGCATGATGGAAAGCCGGTAACTGTTGATGATGTTATTTTTACCATTGATTTGGCAAAAAAAATTAAAAATAATTCCTCTTTTAATTCTCTTGATGTATCAAAGATCGATAATTATACTTTTAAAATAAGTTATCCCGGCAATTCAGACAAATTATTTTCTCTTCTTGATATTCCCATTTTGCCAAAACATATTTGGGAGAATATCCCTGAAAATGATTTAAACAATTTAAATTTAAATATCAAGCCGATAGGAAGCGGCCCATTTATTTTTGAAAATATAGAATTTGATAAAAATAAGGAAAAGGTTAAAAATTATACTTTAAGAAAAAATGATATTTTTTATAGAAAACCGCCCTATTTAGAAAAAATTATTTTTACTTTTTACCCCGACATAGAAAGCGCTATGAAAGGACTTAAACAACAAGAAATTCAAGGATTAGGATTTTTGTTCAAAGGAATAGATATTCCACCAGAAATTTCTTATAATCACCAAATTTATAAATTAGAAACACCCCAATATGTTGCCGCTTTCTTTAATTTAAATAACGAGAAATTAACTAAATCAATAAGGCAATCCCTTAATTCTCTTGTTGATAAAAAAAACCTCCCTCCTGTTTTAAAAGGTATGGGGTTTCCTATTAGTGGCCCGCTTTTGAATAATTATTTAAACGAACCTTTAGATTCATTTTCAAATGAGCCACCCCCTTCTAATGGACTTTCCAAAACATCATTAGAATTAACCTTAACTATTGGCGAAGAACCTGTTTTCCAAGAAATTGCCACTTTTTTAAAACGATGTTGGGAGAACGAAGGCATAAAAGTTAATATTGAGATTGAGGGACCAGAAAAAATTGCTGCTATAACCAGAAATGGCGATTTTGAAATTTTGCTTTATGGCGTTTTAGCGGGTTTGCCTTCTCAACAATACGCTTTTTGGCACTCGAACTTTAAGGAAGACAGAATTAATTTAACTGGATTTTCCAATAGGAGAGTTGATGAACTTTTAGAATTAGCTTCTTTGGCTAACGAGCAAGACAAAAAATATGAATATCTTAAAGAAGCAGAATCTCTTATTGTCAAAGAATATCCGGCAATTTTTCTTTATTCTCCTTATTATATTTATATTTTAAGAGATAATATAAAAGGAGTTGAAATTAATAAAACTCTTTTAACTCCTGAAGAACGTTTTGATAATATTGAAAATTGGTATATTAAAACCAAATTCTAAATTTCAAATTTCAGCTTGGGCGAGTGATGAAATGGGGAGACATATAGCGTTCAGAACGCTATGACCGCAAGGTCGTGTGGGTTCGAATCCCACCTCGCCCATTAACATCAAAAAATTTTATGAATTTAAGAAGTTCTTTCTTCTTAATAAGCATTAATTTTTTGGTTTTTGCCTCAATAGTTAAACGAAGAAGAGGTTCAGTATTAGAAAAACGTATGTTAAACCACCAATCTTTAAATCGTATAGTTAATCCGTCAAAATATTCTTTTTCTGCTTTATTATATTTTTTTTCCAATTGATTAATTATTTCTTTTTTATTTTTTATTTTAAGATTAATTTCTGGTGTTTTATAATATTTTCTAAATTCTTGAATTAAACAAGAAAGGCTTTTTTTGTTTTGAGAAATAATATTTAATACAGAAATAAGCGTTAATCCTCCGCATTCAGCATAAAACATATCTTTCCAATAAAAATGTCCGGATGTTTCCCCGCCTAAAATTGCTTTATTTTTTTTCATACATTCTTTCATAAAAGTGTGGCCTGTTTGACAGGGGCAAGGGAAACCGCCGAAAGCTGTTATTTTTTTTTCAACGATTTTTGAGGAGCTCGCTTTATTATAAACAATTTTTTCTTTAGATTTTTTAGAAAGTAAATATTTAGCTAAAAGAAGAAGTATAAAATCTGACGGGACAAATTTCCCTTTATTGTCAATAAAAATTGTTCTATCTCCATCGCCGTCAAAAGCTAAACCAAAATCAGCCTTTTCTTTATTCACTGCTAAACGAAGGTCTTTTGTATTTTGTGGTTCTAAGGGATTGGGCAAATGATTAGGAAAATGACCATCGGGTTTAGCATAAAGAGTTTTTAAGCGAATGGGCAACTTATTTGCCAAAGGAATAATAACTTTACCAGCTGTTCCGTTGCCAAAATCAATAATAACCTTTAATGGTTTTATTGTTTTAATATCGGTTTTTGAAAGTATGTATTTAAGATAAGTAGGGATAATATTTTGTTTGGTAATTTTTCCTGTTGTTTTTTTATTTACAAATTTATGGTTGATAACCATTTTTTTTATGGTTTTCATGCCAAAATTATTGTTAATAAATCTATTTCCTCTAATTAGCATTTTTAATCCGTTATAATGAGGCGGATTATGGCTGGCCGTTACCATAGCTGCGGCGTCAAGAGATAAAAAATTCAAAGAGAAATAAAGGGCGTCTACTGGAGTTAAACCAATATCAATAACATTGGCTCCTTCATCTCTTATACCATTTGAGAAAGAAAGAAAAATATAAGGCGAGGAAAGACGGCAATCACGATTAACCGCAATTTTTAATTTTCTTTGAGATTTGTTTAGTTTTTTTGCCGTGAAAATAACCAGGGCTCGACCAATTTTGTAAGCTATTTCTTCATTGAAATCTTCAGGATAAATGCCCCTGATATCATAAGGACCAAAAATTGACGGATTCACTTTATTGGACATATTTGGCAATATTCATATATTGATATTCTAATTTATTTTCGTTTTTTGGCAATAATAACCAAATTATTTGCCTTAAAAATATTGGATTTGTTTTCTATAATTTCAAAATCTTTTTTTAATAATTTTTTAAGCTCATTTTTACTGAAAGCGTGATAATAACGCCAAATAACGTCATTTTTTGCTTTCCAAGGAATAAAGGTATCGCCGTAATCCAATCCCCTTTCCCGTTTTCCCAAAAGCATTAATAAATTGTGATATTTTAAGAGAAATTTGAATGAAAATAAATTCCAAACACTTATTACCAAAAATCCTTGAGGCTTAAGAACTCTGGCGCATTCTTTTATGGCTTTTTCCCTTAACGATAAAGAAGGAATATGGTGAAGAACAGCTAAACTAAAAACTATATCAAAAAAATTAGAAGAAAAGGGAATGTCCAAGATATTGCCATTGGTAAAAATGGGATTATTACTTTCATTGGGCCATTTATTTTTAGCCAAATTAATCATTTTAGAAGAAGTATCAATGCCGAAATATTGAATGTTTTCTTTTCGAAATATCGAATAAAGTCTGCCGTTTCCACAGCCAATATCCAAAATTTTATCATTTGATTTGATAAATTTGTTAAATTTTCTAAAATCAGGCCATAGTTGAGAACGTGAAACTGAAAATTCTTCAGCAATAGTGTCAAAGTTTTTTATATTTTCTTTAAGAATTTTAATGGCTATTTCTTGTCGCATAATTTTTTTCGAAGATTTCGCTTTCGCGAAATTCTAAAATTTGTATTCTATATTATAAATTCTATTTATTATGGACCCGAAAATATTAAAACGAGAATTAAAGAGAAAAAAAATACTTAACGAAAAAGATATAGTTGATTTACAAAGAAAAATTGCTAAAAAATATAAAATTTTTCTTCCTAATAAAATAGATATTCTAACTGCCGCTAAAGAATTAAACATTAAAACTAATTTCAAGAAAAAACCAATTCGCTCTCTTTCTGGTGTGGCTATTGTCGCTGTTTTAACTAAGAATTTTCCCTGCCCGGGAAAATGCATTTATTGTCCAAATGAAAAAAATTTGCCTAAAAGTTATCTTTCCGGAGAACCAGCCGTGGAAAGGGCAAAAAAATTAAATTTTGACCCTTATCTACAAATTCAAGAGAGAATTAAAGCTTTAGAGAAAGAAGGCCATTCTACTGATAAAATAGAATTGATTATTATCGGCGGTACTTGGTCGGCTCTCCCCTCCTCTTATCAAAAAGAATTTATAAAACAATGTTTCAAGGGAGCAAATGAATGCGATAAAAAATCAAAAGCAGAAAAAAAATCAAATAAATCTTTATTAGAAGTACAAAAAATTAATGAAAAGGCGAGACACAGAATTATTGGTTTAACATTAGAGACAAGACCGGATTATATTACTCTCAAAGAAATAGAAAAAATGCGTATTTATGGCTGTACTCGTGTAGAATTGGGCGTTCAATCAATTGAAGATAGAATACTTAAAATTAATCATCGTGGTCATAATGTGGAAACCACTATCAAAGCAACAAAACTCTTAAAGGATGCGGGGTTTAAGATTTGTTATCATATTATGCCAGGCCTTTTAGGTTCAAACCCAAAATTAGATTTAAAACAATTCAAAACTTTATTTGAAGATGAAAGATTTAGGCCGGATATGCTTAAAATTTATCCTTGTGTTATTACTAAGGGCTCCAAACTGTACACTCTTTTTTTAAATGGCCAATATCGTTCCTATACAGATAAAACACTAATAAAACTATTAGTGGAAATGAAAAAAAGTATTCCTCCTTATGTGAGATTACTTCGTCTAATTAGAGACATTCCCTCTAACTCTATTATCAGTGGAATAAAAATTTCTAATCTTAGAGAGGTTGTTCAAAAAAAAATGAATGAAAAAGGTTATAAATGCCAATGTATCCGCTGTCGAGAAATCAAAACATTACCCTTAAATTTTAAAAACATTAAATTAGTCAGAAGAGATTATGATGCTTCTTTGGGTAAAGAAGTTTTTCTTTCTTTTGAAGACCTAAAGCAAGATAAATTATTAGCCTTTTTGCGTTTGCGTTTGCCCCAAAATCCAGAATATCCTTCTTCACTATCAAAATCCCTTAATGGAGCAGCTTTAATTCGAGAAATTCACACTTATGGGGAATTAACCCCTTTAGGGAAAAAAATTGGAGCTATTCAGCATTATAGTTTAGGGAAAAAATTGATTAAAAAGGCAGAAGAAATTGCTCAGCAAGCTAATTATAAAAAAATAGCCGTTATTTCCGGCATTGGGGTAAGAGATTATTGGCGAAAAAATGGCTATCACTTATCTGAAACATATATGATAAAAAAACTAAAATATTAAATCCAAAATTCTATATTTTAAATTCAAAATTCTTTTTAACCAAAATTAATCAAAATCATGCCAAATTTGAAAAATTGCCCGAAAATCCGCATCAACTTCCCAAAAGGGGACAGTCCCCTTTTTCCGACCTCTGCAAACCCGCATCAATAAAGGCTTATCTCCTCAAAAAATCAAATTTGACACTTTTTCTACCAATTTTAAAATAATAAAAATAAATAATAAAAATAAATTAAATTTTATATTCTAAATTCCAAATTTTGATCAAAATCGTGCCATTTTTGAAAAATCGCCCGCAAACCCGCATCAATAAAGGCTTCTCAGCGGTCGGTTTTTGGGGTCTAACCCCAAAAAATATTTATTTTATTGTTGGTGTTAAAAGCACATCTTTAAGATTTTTGAAATCTTCCAGAATAATGCCAATTCCTCTAATAACCGAAGTAAGAGGGTCATCAGCAATATGAACAGGCATATTTATTTCTTCTTGAATTAATTTATCAAACCCAGGGATTAAAGCCAATCCTCCATTTAAACTAATTCCTCTTTTATAAATATCGGCTACTAACTCGGCAGGAGTGGCATCAATAGTATCTTTTATTGCCTCAACTATAGTTTTTAGAACATCAATTGTTGCTTTTCTTACATCTTCATCAGTTAGGTCAATCTCTTTTGGTAAACTCGTAGAAAGATCTTTGCCTTTAATTTTCATTCTTTGGGGTCTTAAAGGCCAAGCTGAAATAAGTTTAATTTTTGTTTCTTCTGCTGTTTGCCATCCTAATTTTATACTGAATTTATCTCGAACATAATTTATAATACAGTCATTAAGTGTTTCTCCTCCTAATTTTAATGATTTAGAAGAAACAATTCCATTAAGCGAAATAACAGCAATTTCTACTAATCCTCCACCCATTTCCCCAATTAAATTACCAATTGGTTCAGAAACAGGAAGTTTATTGCCGATAGCCGCTGCCATAGGACGTTCTACTAAGAACGTCTTTTTACTTCCCACCTGCGCTGATATATCTTCTAATGATTTTCTTTCCACTTCTGTTACATCTAAAGGAATGGCGGCAATAATTTTGGGCCGTCCTCCCCTGATATTTATTTTTTCAAAAATAAGGCGAAGCATTTGTTCAGCCACTTCAAAATCGGAAATAATTCCGTGTTCCACTGGCCTAACAACCCTAATATGTTGGGGGGTTTTCCCTAACATTCGTAAGGATTGTTCGCCAAAACAAATTACCTCTTGAGTTCTCATATTAAAGGCAATAATTGATGGCTCATTAACCACTAATCCCATCCCTCTAACATAAACTCTGATATTCGTTGTTCCTAAATCAAGACCAATTTCTTTAGAAAATAAATTTCTCATAATTTAATTTTTAAATTATTTAATAATAAATATTTTTAATTTTTTAATCACCTCCTTAACTAAATTGAGATAATTTGAATTAGGCGCATAAAGAGTGCATAATGTTTCTCCTTTTTTGACCTTTTCTCCTATTGTTTTATCTAAATAAACTCCGGCTTGCGTTCTAAAAGGTGCGCCTAAAATACGGCACAATTCTACTAAATCTTTATTATTAATATCAATAATTTTACCTGTTTTTGTAGAAAGAAAATTACATTTATAATTAGATAAATTTATTTTATCAGAAGTAATATTCGGATCTCCGCCTTGGGCTTTAATAATTTCTCGTATTTTTAAAAGAGCTTTGCCGTTTTTTAGAGAATTAAGGGCTAATGCTCTCCCCTCCCCTTTTCTTGCCCGGCCAATAAGCTCTAAAAGTTCTCCTGATAATTCTACTGCCTTTTTTTCTAAATCCTTAGGACGATTCTCTTTCTGCTCCAGCACTCTTAAAATATCTCTTGCTTCAAGTACAGGCCCTATTCCTCGGCCAATTGGACCTTTCGCTCGATGAATTACTACTTTGGTTTTAATTTTGAATCTCTGGGCTAAATTTTCAAAAAGTTCTTTAATTTCTTCCGCTTTTTTGTAGGTAGTAATTTTTGTTGTTTTCCCCACTGGAATATCTAAAACAAGATATTTCACGCCCATCGCTACTTTTTTGGCCATAATACTTACTACCATTTTTGAATAGGGCTCAATCCCTAAACGATAACACACTTTAATAATTCTATCATCAGCAGGAGCGATTTTTTCTCCCCCCCAAACCAAACAGGCATTATATTTTTTAACCAAATTATAAATTTCTTTAGCTTTAAAAGTAACTGGCGCTAAAACCTCAAAAGTGTCAGCTGTCCCAGCGGCTGAGGTAATTGCCCGAGATGATGTTTTGGGAATACAAATATTAAAACTTCCGATAATTCCCACGATAATTGGGGTAATGCGATTTCCGGGTAATCCTCCAATAGAATGTTTATCAGCAACTTTACGGCCAAAATTAAATGTCGGGCCAGTTAAAGCCATTGCTTTGGTTAAATAATATATTTCTTTCTGAGAAAAATTTTTATGAGCAAAAGCGCTGGCAATAAAAAAAGCGATTTCAACTTCGTCCAATCTATATTCAACTATATCAGAAACAATAGAATATATTTCTTTATAGGTAAGACGTTCTCCTAATAATTTTTTTCTAATCGCCTTCAAAGAAACAGGGTGTCTAGCTATTTCTAATTCTATAAGCTCACCATTTTTAATCTTATAATGAGAAAAAACATCTTGGAAAAAACCTATCTCTCCGGGTTTAACCAAAGAAGAAGTTAAATCAATTATTATATCAGTTGATTTATTTTTCCAATTTAAAACAAGCTCGTCTCCTGCTTTAAGGTCAAAACGATGGCCATCTACTTCATTGATTACAGCAATCCAAGAATTGCCTGTTTTAATATCTAATTGTTTTGCTTTTAAAAAAAACATAAAAAATATATCAGATCTAAGATTTAGAATTTTATTTTTTGAAGTGTTCTAATGCTATGAATAGCTCGTGATGATTTTTAGCATATTTTTTAAGAGGTATATTTTGACAGGTTGCTTCTACTGCTTGATATACAGCTTTGGCTCCGGCTAAAGTTCCTTCCGGGTGGCCGTGAACACCTCCTCCAAAATTCATTATTATATCTCTGCCTAAAATTTTCATTAATTTTGGCACTAATTCCGGATGTAAACCGCCAGAAGCAATAGGTAAAACAGGCTTTAGCCCAGCCCAAGGAGAAGTTAAAAAATTATTTATTTTTAAAACATCTTCCTCTCCTCCTTCCATTTTACCAATAATTGTGCCGGTATGCAACTGGTCAACTCCGGCTAAACGCAACAATTTAGCCAAAACCAGCATAGAAATGCCGTGTTTTTTGTTTCTAGTCATTACTGAATGCATTGCCCGATGAGCATGAATGATTAATCCCAAATTTTGTTTGCGTAAAGTTTGTAAAGCGGCAAATCCCGCGGTTATTACATCAACCATTATTGCTCTACCCCCCATTTTTTTAACCAATTTAGCCCGTTTTATCATTTCTTCTGTCTCTGCAGTGATATTAAAAACGCATATTTTAATTCGGCCTGTTTCTTTTTCGGCTCTTCTCTGCGCTTTTAGACAATATTCTACCCTTTTTTCAAAACGATTAAAATTTTGGTTAGTTAAATTTTCGTCATCTTTTACCAAATCTACTCCACCTATAAAACAAAGATAAGTTAAATTAGCCTGTTCTTTAGGATTAAGTCCTAATTTTGGTTTCATAATTAAACCAATAAGAGGACGATTTTGGGTTACCTTGAAAATTTTTTTAATATTATCTTTGCCTATTTGCGGTCCGGGAAAACTTTGAATATAAGAAGAAGGAAAATCAACATCTATAAGCCGTAAATTTTTAACCAACTTCATGCTGAAAATATTCCCCGCTGAATTAGAAAGAAATTGAGGGATGCTCCCCTTTTCAAATAAAGCCAGAGGATAAGCAATTTTTATTATTTTTGTTTTAGGATTAATTTCAAAAACTATAGCTTTTAATTTTTTTTGGATATTTTGGCTTAAAGTATTAAGTTCCGTCCAAGTGCCAATAGACGATTCTGCAGCTATGGATTCTGCCGCTTGTTTTAAAGATACTTTGTTTGGTTCTAAAAAAAGAGTGCTAATTAAATACTTTTTAAGATCGGGTTTAAACATAAATATGTTAAATGTTTAATATCAAAACCTTAAATTTTATTTCATATAAATGGGTATAATTTTTTAGCGTATTTTTGCGCTTGTTCTGGTTTAATAATCCCTATTTCGCAAATTATACCCTTAATATAGGAAGCAGGGATTTTATCAAAAGCAAAATTAATAATTTTTAATTTTTTTGGCGCTTTAGCCCATATTTCTTTTGCTGAACGTTTTTCTATTTTAATCCAAGATTTAGGATAAAATTTCAAAAGCGGCGCGGCAATATATAAAGGAACATTTTCTTCTTTGGCTGATGAACCAATACCAAAACTGCCAATTTTATTGATAACTGAGCCATCAGACAAAATAGCATCAGCTCCTAATATAATTTTATTCATTGTTAAACTTTTCCCAGAATAAGACGATATTAAAAAAGCGGCCGAAGAATCAGTAACCATAGTTACAGGTATTTTTGCTTTTAATAATTTTTTAGCGGTGATATGTCCCTGGAACAATGGTCTTGTTTCCGTATTAAAAACTTTGAAATTTTTGCCTGCTTTTTTGGCTTGAATTAATATCTGCTCTACTAAGTAAGAATGACAATGAGTTAAAATATTTTCATTATTTTTTATCTCTGTTTTCCCTAAAGCAATAATGTTTAAAGAAATGTCCTCTATTAATATTAAAAAATCATTAGCTGCCTTTTTGAGATAATTTTTAGCCTGAATTACATTTTGCGGTTTTTCTTTTTTTATAGTTTCTAAAACAAACTTTAAACCATTTTGCGCCATTGGTTCAGTAGGACGAGCTGAGGAAAGATATTTACTGGCAGATTTAATTTCTTCTTTCCATTTTAATAAATTATTAATTTTAATATTTAGCCCGTAATTTTTAAGAGCTATTACCGAATTTTTAGCCACAGCAGTAGCTCCCTGAATCTCAAGATTTTTAATTTTTCGATAAGTTTGTTTTAATTTATTTTTTGGATTGTCCATAAATAGATTTTGAGGAAGGTTTTATAGTTTTCCATTCAATATCTCTGTCCTTACCCTCAAATTCTAACCACTCTCCTTCTTCAGAAACAACATACCATTTTTTTTCTGCTGTTGACCAAACCATAGGGTTTCCCTGAAAATATGGTTTACGAACTATTTCTTTTGGTTTTAATCTGTCTAGCTCCAGCCATTTTTTAAAAACTGTTTCAATACTGTAATCAAGATTTCGTGATTTAGCCCAATAAGCCACCTTATCAATTGCTTTTTTTGCTTTTTTTACTGAACCGGCTAATTCTAAAAGCTCTTTAGCTGGTCGAGTAAAACGGGAGTAAATAATTTTTTTCTTACGGGCATTTTCTTTAATTTCATCTAACGTTAAACCTTTAGTATAAAAATAATGATTAACAATTTTTTGAATATCCGTTTCTTGGTGGTTTTTTTTATTATTTTTTAATGATTTTTTCTCTTTGGGCATAAATCTAAAATTTGAAACATGGATTTGGCTGCGGGGTCAGGATTCGAACCTGAATTAATGGCTCCAAGGGCCACTGTCCTACCATTAGACGACCCCGCAATATATCTAAGAATACAGGAAATTTAGATTTTGTCCATAATAAAATTTAAAATTGATTTTTAATTAAATTTTGTTAAAATATTATAAATTAGTATATTTATGATATTAAAAGCCAATCTACATTTACATACAGCTGACGGAAAGAAAGAACGTCGGGAACATATTCGCTATAATATTTACGAAGCTATTGATTGTGCTCAAGAATTAGGTTTTAAAGTTTTGGCTATAACTTGCCATCAAAAAGCAGTTTTTAAAAAAGAAATGGATTTATATGCCCAAAAGCAAGGAATACTGCTTATTCCCGGTATAGAAGCTAAAATAGAAAGACGACATACGGTTATTTTAAATTGTTTAGAAGATGTAGAAAAAATAAAAACATTTAATGAATTGCGTTATTATAAAAAAGAACACCCGGAAATATTTATATTAGCTCCCCACCCATTTTTTCCTTTGGGGCATTCTTTAAAAAATAAATTAGAAAAAAATATAGATATTTTTGATGCTATAGAACATAGTTGGTATTGGACTAAAAAAATAAATTACAATAAAAGGGCTAAAGAAATAGCCCAAAAATACAATAAACCTTATATGGGTACTTCTGATACCCATTTTTTAAATTATCTTAACACCACTTTTTGCTTAATTGAATCGGAAGATATAACCATAGAAAATATTTTAAAATCTCTTAAAAATAAAAATTTTGAAAATAAATCTCTCCCTTTAACCTTTTGGCAAATGTTTAAAGTCGGTTGCCAGTTATTTATAAACCATTTTAAATGGTGAAAATTTTAATTTATGGAAAAAAATAAACAAATAATAATTTTTATTATTATATTAATATTTATTGCCGCTATTGTCGTATCTCTGCCAAGAATATTTTTTTCTTATCTAGCCCCGGGCGAACATTTTTATACTTACCCTCTTCATACTGACGAATGGCAACATTATACTTTAGCTTTGTCTCTTAAAAAAAATTTTTTTAAACCGCACATTTTCTATTATGAAGAAGATACGCCGTTTTTTGACGGCAGTTTACCTTTTCATTGGTTAATTTATTTATTTCAAAAGATGGGGTTGACTCCTAAAAATTTTTTAATTTTGCCTATTTTACAAGCAATTTTTTTTGCTATTGTTTTCTTCTTTTTTACCACTACGCTTTTTAATCCCCTAGTTGGTTTTTTTGCTTCTTTGTTTGCTTTATTTATTAGGGGGGATGTAAGTATTTTGGGAATATTATTTTTTAAGCCGTATATTTTAGGTTTTGCCTTTTTAATTCTTTCTTTGTTTATTCTCCATAAAAAAAAAGATTTTTCTATTTCTTCTATAATTTTTTCTTTAGCCACGATTTTTTGTTATCCCCCGCTTTTTTTGCCCTTAATTATTTATATATTAATTTATATTTTAATTAATCAAAAAATAAATAAAAAATTTTTGTGGAAAATAATTGCTTTAGCCCTTTTAACTTTATTTTTTGGAATTTATGCCACTAGAAAAAATTATTCTTTATTGATAGATAAAATAATTTATCGGGACTCTATAATGGGATATGGCGGAGTTAATTTAATAAAATATTTAGGTGTTCCCTTAATTATTTTAGGATTATTAGGCATTATTAAAACTATAAAAAATAAAAAATTATGGCCATTACACGCCTTGTTTGGTTTTTTTGTTTTAGATTTTTTATTATTAATGATTACTAAATCAAGTATAGGTTTTCATTATATGAGAATTATCTATTTGGGAAGTTGGATTTTCACTATCTATGCTGCTTACGGATTGTGGTGTATTTTTAATTGGCTTAAGAAAAAAATAAAATGGGGGGCGGTAATTATTGTAGCTTTAATTGCTTTAGCTACTATTTTCCCCACACTTAAGTTTTATGTTTCTTCCCGTTCTTACGCTAATCCAGCGATACACTCTGCTTGGTTGGAAGAAAATAATCTTAAAGCTTTAGAATTTTTAAATAATTTGCCAGATAAAAATAAAAAACTTCTTCACCCCATTACTTTGGGGACAGTAATTACTCCTATGACTGGTTTTAAGGTTACTGCCCTCCCCACTGCTCTAATCGGGGGAAAAAGAAATAGATACTATGACATAAGAGATGATTTTACTTGTGATAATATAGAAAATATTACCAAAGAAGAGGGTTATGAGCTTTTGTGGTTAGAGGAATCTATTGATTGCTCCTTTTTAAAACTTATATTTAAAAATAATTCAGTTTTTATTTATGAATATATTCCTGCATCAGATTAAAATTTATATTTTTAAAAAATAAAAATGATTAGGGAAACAATAGGACAAATTTTAGGAGTAATATTCCTTTTTAGCCAAGGAATTTTATTAAGTTACATAATTTTCGCTAAAACAGATATAATCAAAAGAATTATTTATTCGATTATTTTAACTATTTCTTTGGCGATAATATTGGGAACCATACTTTTTCAATTAGAGAGATTAAATTTTTTAAATATATTTGTTTCTTTGATTTTAATAAATTTATTATTTTTATTTATTATTTTTTTATCAAAGCAACAATATAAAACAAATTTTAATAAAGATATTGGATATTTAACTTTATTTTCAATTATTGGAACAATCTGGAGGTTATTATTTGTAAAATCTATAAAAAATTTTGGTGATGCTTATCAATATGCTGGTCAATATGCCGGGGAAACTCCTCCTAATTTGGGTTTTTATACTGGTTTAGCCATAGATCACAGCCATTTTGTTGGAGAAAAAGCTGTAAATGTCCTATTTAATATTTTAGGAATTAACAATCAAGTTTTAAATATTTTTCTAATCAGTTTGGTTTATTTAGGATTTATTTATTTAATTTTTTCTGAATTTAGAAATAAAAAATTCGCTTATTTGGGGGTTGCCTTAATGTCTCTCGGCCCAATAGAAATTTTTCACTCTACTCTATCAATAATAAGCGCTGCTGCTCTTTCTTATATTTCTGTTTTTAGTTTCTTTTTGTTATTTAAGTCAAAAGATAATAAAATATTTTGGTTAACTTTACTTCTCTCTATCGCTTTAATGTTTTCTTATTATACTGCTTCAATGGTTATTATTTTAACATCCTTTGGGTTTATTATTTCTTTGTTTGTAAAAAATTCAATGGAAATCAGACCCTTTTCTAAAGCATTAAAAAAAACTTTTTTAGATGAAAAAATTCAATCTTTTTTGATAATTGCTTTGATAGTGATTTTTTATACTTTTTTATGTTCGGGTATGGCAACATATACTCTAGATAAAAGTAAAGAATTTTCTTATACTCTAGATAAAAGTAAAGAATTTTCTTATACTCTTTGGGTAAGATATAAAGACCCGACATTTTTGGGGTTTTCCGCTATAGGTTGGCAAATATTATTTTTCTTAATATGCGGTTTGACTTTTATTATTACTCTTTTTGTAAAAAGAAATTTTTCTGACAATAGAGACCTTTTACTTTGCTTTATTCCCCTTTTAATTGTTTCTTATGGATTTTTTCATACGGGATTCATAACGCGAGCTTTTGATTATTTTGCCTTTTTGGGCTTATTAGTTCTTCAACTTCCCTTAAAAAATGATATTGGATTTCCTCTTGTCAATAAATCAAAAACAAATAAAATAAATATATCTTTTACAATATTTCTAATTTTTACCTTTATTTTTATGTTAATTAGCAGTTTTTTTGTAGCAAAAGACAAAAAAATATTTTTTGAAACATCTGATAAAGAAATTGAAGCGGCTTTGTGGGTAAAAAATAATTTAACAGGAAGAGTATTTTCGGACATATCTTTTGTTAATACTCTTGTTTCAAAAAAATATCATAATGTTACCGGAGCAAATGACAAAAATCTCCTTATTTATGATTTATTTTACCAAAAAGATGTTTCTGAGTTTTTGAAGGCAATAAATAAATTAAATATTCAATTAAATGTTGATTACATTGCTCTAACTAAAAAAATGAGAGAAAATTATATTTTAATGCTGGATGTACCTCAAAAACCTTTAATAAATATGGAACTTTACGAAAACAATTTAATTAAGGTTTATGATAACGAAGAAGTAAAAATTTTTAAAACTGAATTAAAATAAAAAAATGAAATCATTTAATAAAAAAATCGCTATTTTCCATAATTTTATGGATAATATCGGAGGCGCGGAAAGGGTGGGTTTAATTTTAGCCAGAGAGTTAAAGGCGGATTTCTATACTACTAATATAGATGAAGAAAAAATTAAAAAAATGGGTTTTTCTAATATAAAATTAAAATCTATCGGTAAGGTTCCTATAAATGCGCCATTTAGGCAACAAATAGCTTTATGGAGGTTTAGATTGCTTAATTTAAAAAATAAATACGATTATTATATCATAGATGGCGACTGGGCAATGTCAGGAGCGGTAAAGAATAAGCCAAATTTATGGTATGTCCACTCGCCGATAAGAGAAATTTGGGATTTGTATGAGTACACAAAAGAATTTATTGTTTCTTCGCCTTTTAAAAAACCACTTTTCGAGATTTGGGTAAAATATAATAGATATTTAAATAAAAAATATTCTTCCTCAGTGGGAAAATTCATTTGTAATTCAAAAAATACGCAAAAAAGAGTAAAAAAATATTTGAATAAAGATTCTGTAGTTATTAATCCCCCCATTGAAACTTCTGAATTTTATTATCATAAAAATGGCGATTATTGGCTTTCAGTAAATCGATTAATTTCGCATAAAAGAGTAGATTTGCAAATAAAAGCATTTTCTGAATTACCCGAAGAAAAACTTATTATTGTGGGCAGTTATGAGAAATCAGAGCATTTTCAATCTTATGCAAATTATATTAAAAAAATAAAACCAAAAAACGTTAAAATATTAAGCTGGGTAGATCAGAAACAATTGATTGATCTTTACGCAAACTGTAAGGGATTTATTACCACTAGCAAAGACGAAGATTTTGGTATGGCCCCTTTAGAAGCAATGGCTTCAGGTAAACCTGTAATAGCCCCAAATGAAGGAGGATATAAAGAAACAATAATAGATGGTATTACCGGAAAATTAATTGATGATATTAGTGTGGATAAGCTTAAAAGAGCAATAAAAGAAATAGGAGAAAGACCAGAAAGATATAAAGAGGCTTGTCTTATTCAAGCAAAAAAATTTGACACGAAAATATTTATAGAAAAAATCAAAGAACAAATAAAATAAGCTTTAAAAAAATATGAAATTTGTAATGACCGGCCATAAAGGCCTTATCGGAACATTTTTATTAAAAAAACTCGAAGAAGAAAAACACAGACCCCTTCTTTTAATTGATAAAAGAGCGGGAAAAAATTTGTCTGAATTTAAAAAAATAAAACTAAACGAAAAAGCTGATGTTTTCATACATTTAGCAAGTTTTTGTAAAATATCTGAAACGATTAAAAATCCTCAACTTGCTTTTAAAAACAATGTTTTGGGTATATTTACTGTTTTAGAATTCTGCCGAAAAAATAAAATTCCTAAAATAATATTTACCTCTTCTTCAAGAATTTTAAGTAAAGAAAAAAATCCCTATACTGCTAGTAAAATTTATAGTGAAGAATTAATAAAATCTTATCATCAATGTTATAAAATTAATTATTTAATAATAAGACCCTCTACGGTTTACGGCCCTTTTGACGATAAAACAAGAAGAATTATTGATATTTTTATATTAAATGCACTTAAGGGCAAAGAATTAAAAATTTTCGGCAACAAAGAAAAAACTCTTGATTTTACTTATATAGATGACTTTATAAATGGTTTAATGATAGTGATTAATAAAAATAATACTGATTTTAATATTGGAAGCGGCAAAGAAACAAAAGTAAGCTACGTGGCAGATTTTATAATAAAATTAGCTGGGAAGGGAAAAAAGAAATTTTACCCCCCTCAAATTACCCAACCGCAAAAGGTAAAAATAGATATTTCCACAATAAAAAACCTTGGTTTTAGACCCAAGGTAAGTATTGAAGAGGGGTTAACCCAAACTTTTAATTGGTATAAAAAAAATTTAAAAAAGATTAAAAGATAAAATAAGTTGATTAATTGTTTATATCATCTAATGTTATATAACCACAAAGAAGTCCAATTCTCCACGCAAAACCGCTAATAAAATTATATTTAAAATTTTTATTTCCGGTTACTAATTCATGTCCAATGCCTATAAAATAAGGTAAATGGTTTATTACGTTCTGAATAAATAAAATTTCTTTTTTGGCTTTATACTTTTTTAGAATTTTCGCATTCCAAAAACCTCTTAAAAAAAATTTTTTAAACACATCTAAAGAATTATCCACATATTGGTGCTCCACTTCAAATGGTTTAAAATATATACTATATCCTTTAATTTTTAATCTTACGTCTAACTCAGTATCATTCACCATATAAAAAGCAGGATTAGTATAACCAATTTTCTTTAAAATATCTCTTTTAATGGCAAAATTGGCTGTATCAAGCATTCCTACTTTATTATCTTTTAATCTTTCCATAAAGTACCTTCTTCCTTCCTCAGCTAAATGCTCAGTCCAATAATTTATTTTAGTTTTAGCTGGTTTCTTTAACCCCTGAACAGCCACGGCTTTATTTTTTATAATAGGTTCTATCATTTCCTCAACCCAATTGTAAGGGACAATACAATCTGAATCAGTCATTAAAATTATTTCTCCCTTGGCATTTATTTCCCCTTTATATCTTGCCGCCGCCGCTCCTTTTTTGACTTCAAATAAATATTTTACTCTTTTGTCTTTTTTTTGAAATTCTTGTATTATTTCCTTGGTTTTATCAGTAGAGTTATTATCTACAAGAATAACTTCATAATCTTGATAGGTTTGGTTTAAAACAGAATTAAGACATTCTTTTAATGTTTTTTCTCTATTATAAACCGGAATTATTATAGAAATTTTTGGATTTTTATTTTCCATTTTTTACTTTTTTAAATTTAAAATATAATTTTGACCAATGTTCTTTTAAAAAAAATTAAAAGGTAAAATAATCTGATTAATTATTTATATCATCCAATGTTATATAACCGCAAAGAGATCCAATTCTCCACAGAAAACCGCTGATAAAATTATATTTAAAATTTTTGTTTCCGGTTACTAATTCACATCCAATGCCTATAAAATAGTGTAAATGGTCTATTGCATTCGGAATAAATAAAATTTCTTTTTTGGCTTTATACTTTTTTAGAATTTTCGCATTCCAAAAACCTCTTAAAAAAATTTTTTTAAACATATCTAAAGAATTATCTACATATTGATGCTTCACTTCAAATGGTTTAAAATATATACTATATCCTTTAATTTTTAATCTTACGTCTAACTCAGTATCATTCACCATATAAAAAGCAGGATTAGTATAACCAATTTTCTTTAAAATATCTCTTTTAATGGCAAAATTGGCTGTATCAAGCATTCCTACTTTATTATCTTTTAATCTTTCCATAAAGTACCTTCTTCCTTCCTCAGCTAAATGCTCAGTCCAATAATTTATTTTAGTTTTAGCTGGTTTCTTTAACCCCTGAACAGCCACGGCTTTATTTTTTATAATAGGTTCTATCATTTCCTCAACCCAATTGTAAGGGACAATACAATCTGAATCAGTCATTAAAATTATTTCTCCCTTGGCATTTATTTCCCCTTTATATCTTGCCGCCGCCGCTCCTTTTTTGACTTCAAATAAATATTTTACTCTTTTGTCTTTTTTTTGAAATTCTTGTATTATTTCCTTGGTTTTATCAGTAGAGTTATTATCTACAAGAATAACTTCATAATCTTGATAGGTTTGGTTTAAAACAGAATTAAGACATTCTTTTAATGTTTTTTCTCTATTATAAACCGGAATTATTATAGAAATTTTTGGATTTTTATTTTCCATTTTTTACTTTTTTAAATTTAAAATATAATTTTGACCAATTGCTAATATCATTATGTTAAAAAAGGGATTAAATTTAGCTGTTGTTTTAGCTAAAATGGAGTTTAAATTAAGAAACGAAGGAAGTTATCTGGGAATATTTTGGTATTTGCTTAACCCTATTTTAACTTTTTTTGTTCTTTTGATTGTTTTTGGCAATAAATTGGGGCAAAATATTCCAAACTACTCTCTTTACTTATTATTAGGCATAATTATGTTTAATTTTTTCCGCCAAGTGACAATAGAGTCTACAAAAATTATTCAGGATAATAGATGGCTTATTAAATCAATAAATTTTCCTCGAGAGATATTGATAAATTCTATTATTTTGAAAACTTTATTCTCTCATATCTTTGAAATAATTCTTTTTACAGCGCTTCTTTTCATTTTTAAAGCTCCTTTTTGGGGAATTATTTTTTATCCTCTAATTTTACTTTTCTTTTGTTTTTTTATTTATGGGTTTTCTCTTATTTTATCTTCATTAGCCATTTACTTTATTGATTTAAATAATATCTGGCTATTTGCTATTTCTTTAATTTGGTTAGGAACGCCAATTTTTTACACTATTGAAAACCAAGGATGGTTATTTAAACTAAATTTGTTAAATCCTTGCTATTATTTTATTACCATAGCCAGAGATTTGATTATATATACAAAATCGCCTGAAATTTGGATGGTTTTAGGGGCAATATTTTATAGTCTGCTTTTTTTAATTATTGGAAAATATATTTTTAGTAAATTGAAATATAAATTTGCTGAATTAATATAATGAAAAAAATAATTGTCAAAAATGTATCAAAAAATTTTAAAATAGGTTTTGAAAAAAATCAAGGAGTATTAGCCAGATTTATTTCCTTTTTTTCCGGGAAAACTCCTCAAAGAAATATCAAAACTTTAGACAATATTTCTTTTTACGCTAATAAGGGAGAAATTTTAGGAATTATCGGAAAAAATGGTTCTGGGAAGAGTACTCTTCTTAGAATTATTGCTGGAATATATAAAAAAGATAAAGGGGAAATATTAACTTACGGGAAAATAATTCCTCTTATAAACTTAAATTATGGATTAAAAGAAAGATTAACATTAAAAGATAATATCTATTTATATTGCTCCTTTTTTGGTCTTTCTAAAAACCAAATTAAACAAAAATTTGATTTAATAGTAGAATTTGCCGAACTTAAAAATTTTATTAATACAAAAATTTATCAATTTTCAGAAGGGATGAAACAAAGATTGGCTTTTTCTATCGCTATACATTGTCAGCCAGAAATACTTTTGCTCGACGAAGTATTTGAAGTGGGAGATAAAAATTTTAAGCAAAAAAGCTCAAATAAAATAGAAGAATTAGCAAAAAACGGCACCACAGTTTTATTAGTAAGCCATGATATAAATCTAATTAACAAACATTGTCAAAGAACAATTTGGTTAGAAAAAGGGAAAATTATGAAAGATGATAAAACTAGTATTGTTATTGCCGAATACCTAAATTCAAATGAATTTTAAAATAGAGTTTAATCATTCAACAGAAAGTTCAGAAAGATATAAAGAATTAAATATAATTTGAATTCCTACTAAAGCTGAAACTATTAATGGATCAAAAAATTTATCCGCTTGCCCAAAAAGTTTAAAAAGTATAGGAATGATAATTAAAAAAACGCCTAGAAAAAGAGCATATTTCAATTTAAATATTTGATAAAATTTTTTTAAAAATTTATTTTCTTGTTTAAATTTAACATAAAGATAGGTTTTTGAAAAAAGAGCAAGGTAAATAATCTGAAAGCCCAAAAGAGGAAAAAATATTTTTACTGTTGCGGTATCAAAAAATCTACCCAATTTCTTGTTAAAGATAAGGCCGATTAAACCAACTAAACCAATTATGCCGCCGGTAATAATATAAAATAAAACTGGTACTTCAAGAATAATATATTTTATATCGGCTAAACCGTCTTTATATGGCTTCAATTTAGAAATACCTAAACGGGGGCGATATTCAATGGGTACTTCTTTTATTTTTATTCCTTGTTTTTTCGCTTTTATAATCATTTCTACGGTAAATTCCATATTATTAGTAACTAAATTAAGTTTTCTGTATACATCTTTATTTAAAAGGCGAAATCCAGATTGGCTATCATAAATTTTTACGCCAAAAAAAAGACGAATTAGAAAATTTAAGAAGGGCGTTCCTAAAAATCTATGAGAAAAAGGCATTGCCTCTTTTTTTATTTTCCCTTTTAATCTATTTCCCATGACAATGTTATCTCCGGTAAAATTTTTTAAAAGTTTAGGAAATTCGTGAAAATTGTAAGTATAATCCGCATCGCCATAAATAATTATATCATAAGAAGCGTTTTCTATTCCTTTTTTTATAGCAAAACCATAACCTGGTATATCGTGTTTTATTAATTTTACTTTCTCTTTTTTAGCAATTAAATCAGAACCATCAATAGAAGAATCAGAAACGATAATTTCGTAAATTACATTTTGTTTTTGGCATTCTTCCTTAATTTCCTGAATAACTTTTCCTAATGCCTCTTTTTCGTTCCTGCAAGGAAGAATAAAAGATATTTTTAACGGCATATTACATTTTTTCAATGGTTTCAATACCCAATAAATTCAAACCCTTTTTTAAGATTTGACAAACAGCATTTACCATTAAAAGTCGGGCTTTTTCTAATTTCTCTTCACTGCCAATAACTTTATGAAAATGATAAAATTCATTAAAATTTTGAGCTAATTTTATCAGTGCTTGAGATAAATAGGCAGGATTGTAATTTTTCGCTGATTGTTTTATCGCTTCAGGCCAAAAGAAGAGCGATTCCATAATTTTAAGCTCTTCTTTTGTTTTAAGAAGAGATAGGTCTATCTCATTAATATCATTAAAATCAATTTCTTTGCCCCATTTTTCTAAAATACTTCTTGCCCGCGCATAAGTATAAAGAAGATAAGGGCCAGTTGCCCCCTCAAAAGATATTGATTCTTTTGGCTTATAAATAATTGGCCGTGATGGTTTAAAATACAAAAGATAAAATTTAACTGCTGCCAAAGCGATTTTTAACGCTCTCTCGGATAATTCATCAGAAGATATATTCGGCCAACGAGTTGATATTTCTTTTTTAGCCAAATTTTCCATTTCTAAAATAAAATCATCTATTTCTACCACTTTACCTTCACGAGATTTCATTCGTCCTTCGGGAAGAAAAACGATACCATAAGAAAGATGGTAATAATTTTTTGCGCCGGGGAAATCTAAAAGCTCTAAAATTTTAAAAAGAGATTGAAAGTAATGGTCTTGCTCACTGGCTACTACATAAATCATTTTATCGGGTTGATACTCTTGCCATCTAAGATAAGCCAAACCAATATCTTGTGTAATATAAACACTTGTTTTATCAGCTCGCAAAAGTACTCTTTTGCCCAAATCCCCTAAATCAATTTCTATGGCTCCATCTTCTCTCTTATAGGCTGCACCCTTTTTTAGCGCTTTTTTAATAATGGATTTGCCTAATTCGTAAATTTCACTTTCATAATAAATTTTATCAAATTTAACGCCGGTTTTTTTATAAGTTTCAAAAATACCCTCTATAGCCCAATTATTGATAATCTGCCAAAGTTTAATTGTTTTTGGGTCGCCTTCTTCCCATTTTTTAAGAAGACAATGCGCTTCATCAACAAGAGAAGGAATTTCTTCTTTTTTCTTTTCAAAAAGAACATAAAAATCTCCTACAAAATGATCTGGCTTTTTGCCTTCTGATTGAGGGGTTTTCCTCTCCCCCCATTTT
This sequence comes from Parcubacteria group bacterium ADurb.Bin159, assembly GCA_002070355.1. Lineage (NCBI taxonomy): Bacteria > Parcubacteria group bacterium ADurb.Bin159. The sequence continues at coordinate 28,278 of MWDC01000001.1, forward strand.
TGCCAAGCAAGCATTGCTTTAATAATATGCATACCCCGGTCATTAATTAAATTAGTTTTAATGACATTAGCTCCTAATTCAGACAAAATATTGGAGATTGCCATGCCCAAAGAATTATTGCGCAAATGCCCTAAATGTTGTGGTTTATTGGTATTTGGAGAAGAGAATTCTATTAAAATTGTTTTATCTTTGATATCTTTCTCTTTATATTGACCAGGTTTGGCTAAAAGAATATCTTCTAAAATTGCTTTAAACCAAACATCTTTTTTAAGAAAAAAATTAAGATAAGGACCAAAATTTTTAACTTTTTCTATAACCGAAGATGGCTTAATTTTTTGACTCAAGATTTCAGCAATCTCCTCGGGCTTTTTAGAAGAATTTAAAGACAAATCAAAACATCCAATGCCTAAATCCCCCATCTCCAAATTGGGAGGGATAATAAAATTTAATTCGCCCTTAAAATCAGGCAAAACCAATTTTAGCGAATGAAAAATTTCTTTTTTTATTTGTTCAATATTCATCATATAAAATTCCTACTATATCTAAATCTTTTTCTTCAAAAAATGGCCGGATGGTCGCTTCTTTGAAAAAATCACCTGCAAGATTTTTTATCTCAGAGATTTCGCCAATAATCAGTCCTTTTTCTAAATCATTTCCCGCTCCTGATGTTATAACTAAATCTCCTTTCGAAAAAAACGCTTCTTTGGGTATATATTTCATTTTTAATTCTAACCCATATTGTCCTTCTACTATTCCATAAATCTCGTCAGTAGAAGCATTATTTGTTTGAAGAATAATACCCGCCGTTTTAAAATGGCTGTCGTAAACAGGCCAAAAATAAGAAATCTTATCTTCTGTTTTGGCTATTTCGCCAATAAGTATTCCCTCTTCATTAATTACCGGCATTCCTTTTAAAACTCCGTCTTTTTCGCCTTTATCAATCAAAAACCAAACAGAGCCGTTCTCTTCTCTTTTCCCTATAACTCGAGTTAATTTTAAATTTTTATATCTCTCTTCTTTAAAATCAAGATATTGCCGTAAAGTTTTATTTTCTTCTTCCAATACATAAAGACGACCAAGAGAAGAAAGCGCTTTATTAAGCTCTTTTCTTAATTCCTCATTTTCTTTTTGATATGTTTCTTTATCAGCTAAGGGAGAAAATATTGACGAGGTTTTAATAGCTAAAGAATGAAATATGTTTCCTATCGGTTTAAAAATCGAAATAAAAATGTTTCTCCCCTTAAGGGAGAAAAAAATAAAAACAAGAACAACTAATAAAATTATTATGAATTTTTTAGAGGAAATCAACGCCCAAAAACGAGACATAATACAATACTAATATGATTTTTTACAAAATTTCAGAGGAAGGAGTTTCTGGAGAAAGTTCCTCTGCTGGTTTTTCAGTGATAAATTGAAAACTATTAATCATCATTTCAAAAGCAGTTCTAAAATTTGCTTCTTCTAATGTCCCCAAACTATAAGAAAAAATAATAATTTTGTTTTCGTTTGATAAATATAAAGTCAATCTATCCGGACTAAAAACGGCTTCTTTGCCATTAATAATGGTTTTAAGCAATTCATTTTCAAACACTCCCGGCGCAGCAGAAAGATACCATTGTAAAGGAGAGAGCATAGAAAGATTGTCTTCTACTGTTAAACTAAAACGTTCTACTGTACCTGCATCGGGAATAATTAGAATTTCTCTTTCTTCGGTTTCGGGAATAGTTTTTAAGCTCCACGAACTAGGATAAAAAATAGCCCAATGATGAGTTAAATTAGAATAAACTTTTATTAAGGAAGAAGTAGCTAATTTCGCTTCATCTCCTTTAGTAGGGTCAGTTAAATTGATTATTTCTTGACCATCGGATATGCCATCTTTATCCGTATCCGGATCATTAATTCCAGTATTAAAGAGAATCTCTTCCATATCCGTTAAACCATCGTTATCAGAATCAAGACTTTTTTTAATTATTGGTTTTGTGTTAACTTCTTCGGTAGCAATATTAGATTTATGGCAAACAATAGCATAAATTTCTCCCGGCAAAATATCTGTTTCTACTATTAATAAATTATTTTCTTTGTCCAATGTGGCGGGAAGAACAGACCAAAAGTTATCTTTGAAATAAGCCAAAGCTAATTTTTCTTCTAATTGAGAAGAAATGATGTTTTCTTTATAATAAGCAGTAATTTTTATGGGTTTATTAAAAGGAATATCTGCCGGGCTAATTTTATAAGGGCCAACAATCACTTGATAATCTCCTTTATTATAAATTTCAGTAAAAGGCAATTCTTCTAAATTAAAAGATGGTTCAAGGGTTGGTTCGTAGGCTCCTTCAGGTATAGACAACTCCAAAGAAGAAATTATTTCTTGATTTTGATCTTTAATGGTAGCTTTTAAATCAAGCGGTGAAGAAACAACAACTTCTGTAGTTTCTTCCGGCGATTCAATTGGCTCTTCTATTAGATTTTCTTGAACTAAAGGAGAAGGCGAAGGGATAACTTTTGGGGTTAAATAATTAGTTTCAACCCACCAATAAAGTCCTCCCCCTATAACAAGTAAAACAAAAACAGCAATTAAAAGAATCGCCCAAGGAGAAAGACCTTTTTTTATAGATGGACCACCCTTTTTAGCCATTGCCTTTCTAAAGGTTTCCGGCATAACATAAATTTCTTCTTCTATCTTTTCTTCTTTCACTTCTTTTAACAAATCTTTTTGGGAAACATCCGGGGTTTGGTCAAACTGCTCTTGTTTTTTGGGTTTTGATTCAAACATAAAAAATTATTAAGAAACTACAAAATTTATTAAACATATAATAATATAATCTCTATTCTGAAACACATACTGTTGGACGCTCTATGCAATCAGATCCCGGATAACATTTTTTACAACAACAATCATCACCTAATTTTGGTCCACATGTAGCAATTCCTCCACAGGTATTCCAACCGCTTGGACAATTTCCAAGTGGTAATTCACTTTTAGGTATACAGCTACCCTGATAACAAACTCTAGAACCAGAACCGTCGCCACATACGGTACAATTGTTAGCATTATTACAACTGCTAGATCCGGGTCCAAGCCCATCGCAAATTTTGCAAACACCGCAAGAATCGCCCTTTTGTTTAAATGCATCTGCCGGACACGAAGCAGAGCTACCACTACAATATTCTTCTTTGTCGCAAGCACCAGCTGCCGGTCGACAAGGAGCATCAACCTCACTCCCACCTGAGCAAACTTTATTGGCTGCTACATTAGCGACATCATCACCTTTATCATTAGTTGGACCAGTCGGACAACTACTAGAAGTGCCACTACATTTGTAAACATCTCTTTTTTTCTGGCATTGCCCATTACACCCATTCCAACTAGAATAACCACAAATAGTACCCTCTGATTTAAAACGACATCCATCACAACAAGCACTTTCTTCTGAACATTGGCAAGCAAACCACACTCCGCCTCTGCAATATTCTTTATCTCCGTCGTCATCTACATCAACAACTGTATTTGTAGGTTGGCAACCGTTATGAGCACAATATGTTGGAGAGGAGCAACAAGCTCGGTCAGTAGAATCAGAAGAACAAGCGCCACTATTGCAAGTTCTAGTTTTATAATATTCTCCTGAATCATCGCCACAACACATATTATACCAACAAGCACTATCTACATTTCCATATGTATATCCCCAACCATAATTGCTACTCTGACAAGAATCTTTATTGAAATCACAATCATTATTATAAGGATCTCCGGAACAACCGTTCTTATTATCGCCGCAACCCCTGCATTGACCATATGAATCACAAAAATATCCTGTAGTATTACCTATGTTACATTTAGTAAACTTTGGTTTAAATACATCTGTCGGGCACGAAGCAGAGCTACCACTACAATATTCTTCTTGGTCACAATCGCCAGCTGCCGGTCGACAAAGGGTAGTGTCTGATCTAAAACGGCAACCATCACAACAATCATTTTCTACTGAACATTGGCAAGCATACCATTTTCCACCGCTACAAAATTCTTTATCTCCATCGCCATCTACATCATCAACTTTACCTGTAGGTTGGCAACCGTTATGAGCACAATATGTTGGAGAGGAGCAACAAGCTCGGTCAGTAGAATCAGAAGAACAAGCACTACCATAAGGACTGCTATCGCATACTCTGGTTTTATAAAATTCTCCTGAATCATCGCCGCAACACATATTATACCAACAAGCGCTATCTACATTTCCATATGTACATCCCCAACCATAATTATTACTATACCTACAAGAATCTTCATTGAAATCGCAATCATTATTATAAGGATTTCCGGGACAACCGTTCCCATTATTACCGCAACCCTTGCATTGACCATATGAATCACAGAAATATCCTAAAAGGCAATTATGTTGTCCTGAGGTATAATAATCGCAAATGCCGGTATTATTTTGGCAATAACCTGTTAAACAACCACTAGTGCCACATTGATCATTAGGATCCATATCGGAATTATATGAACTTGATACTTTCTTACATTCTCCATTATAACAATATTCACAAACGCCATTGCCACAGGGCTCAAAATCATCTTTTATAATATGACATCCATCACAACAATCATTTTTTACTGAACATTGGCAAGCATACCATTTTCCGTTACTACAATATTCTTTATCTCCGTCGCCATCTACATCGATAATTGTACCTGTAGATTGACAACCGTTATAAGCACAATATGCTGTAGAGGAGCAACAAGCCCTATCACCAGGATTAGAAACACAAGCGCCACTATTGCAAATTCTAGTTTTGGGGAATTCTCCTGAATCATCACCGCAACATTTACCTGACCAACAATCGCCAGTTGCATTTCCGAAAGTATTTCCCCACTGATAACCCCTTGTCCCATAAAGAGAAGAACAAGTAGGGGGATCAAAATCGCAATCGTAACTGAAATTTGGGGAGCAACCATTATCACTGTTATTACTGCCGCAACCCTTACATTCACCATTTTGACAAAATTCATTACTATGGCATGCTTTTTCACAATACTTACAATGGTTTTTATCAGTATTTAAATTAATTTCACATCCATTAGAAGCATTTTGATCGCAATTCCCATATCCCGGATTACAATATATTCCCGAACAATCGTAATGACAAGTGCCATTAGCTACCTGTATTTTTGTGTCGCAAACCTCACCACAATTTAAATTTATTTTTCCATTCCCACAAGCCAAAGTCCAATTCGATTCTTGACAAACATAATTTTTATTTTCCCAATTAACACAAGAATCTTCATTAAGACAACAAGTATCTTTATCACTGCATTTTTGCCTTTCCGGATTAAGACATTGAGAAGCCAAGCAACCAAAAAATTCTGCTTCTGAATGTTTGTATTCTACATTAAAAGCAGTAGTAGGGCACATACAGTTAAAATTTTCTTCACAGAAACAAATTGGTTCAGGTGTTATTTCAAACGGCCGTGGTTCGCAAACTCCATTCCATTGGCATAAAAAATGTTTTTTACATTCAAATTCTGTTTCATAATTATAGCAATTTGATTTCCAATTTTCAGGCTGGGCATATTCAAAATGAGCGTATAATTTATATCCTCCCCCTACTTCTTTAGTTAAGGGGTTGATTGTCGCTCGATAAAGATAAATAAAAGAATCATCAGGTACACTATATGTTTTGTTTTTTAGATTGAAACAAGTTCCATCACATTGGGGATTATCTTCCGGACAACTAGCGCATTGTTTTGCTCCAAAAACGTTTAAAGGATCAACAGGCAAAGATTTTCCCAAAGCCACGCCTAATGTTTCTTGCCAAGAAGGCCATTTAGAACTGCTCATTCCGGCAATATAAGTGCCGCTTTCTAATTTAGGATAATAGCCAAACTTATTCTTATAATCTTCTAAAAATTGGGCTATAACTTGGATATCTCTTAATCTTTGCCAATCTCTCTGTATTTTTGCTTTGTCGTCTTGAGTAATTGAATAACCCCCTTCTGCTTGAACCGAAAGAATTTGTTTTACCACAAAAACGCCAATAACAAAAATAATTATACTTAATATAATCCCGATATACTTTTTTTGTTTTGAAAAATATTTAAACATAATGATTTTCACATTAGTTTTGACAGCTTACTTTGGTTTTGATATTTGACATCTAACATTTAACATTATTCTTTATTGGTGTTAAACCTCCAATTTTTTATCAATTGCTCGTAAATATCCAAAGTTTCTGGTTTGGCATTATCGCTATAAGAGAGTAAATAAATTAAACTTTCTATTTGTTGATTTTCTTTTCCCGGATTAATTACATTAAGGGCGCCAACATAAACTGTCCGTCCGCTTCTAATAGCCGGATAACCGTCGATTTTTAAAGATGTGTAACCTTCTGTTTCTTGAATAGGAATATTTTTCACAGTAGTTTTATACCACTCTTCCGGAGTTAAATAATCCGGATTTTCATATACTCGCAAACCAATAATGTCCTCATTTTCTAAATTAGAAAAAATCCATTCTTTTCTTAAATTCGAATCCTGGCTCGGGTTTGGAGAAAATCTTCTAAGTCCAGGTAAAACTGATTCCTTATATTCATCTAATCGAAACATTGTTTCATCAATATAAAAATCGCTACCATTTTCTCCTGTATTGTTATAACCAATGCTTAACCCAATTTCATTTCTCAAATTACCTTGACTATCTAAAGTTTGAGTCATTCCCTCGGTATATTTAAATTTATAAGTAAACAAAGCCCAATCTTGATAATTTCCTTTTGGAATTATACCTAAGGATATGACTGGATAAGAAGATGTTTGATAAGGCCATTGCACAAATCTACATTTACAGCAAGAATCAGTACTATGACTTATCCGAGTTTCTAAATCTTTATTCAGATATTGACATTCTTGGCTGCATCGTCCTGCTTTTTGACAATAGTCTAAAGAAGAACTTTGTCCACACCAGCCGAGATTATAACATAATGTTAGACTGATATCTCCCGCCAAATGTCCTTTCCCATAAAAACTAAAAATATAATCTTGTCCAGGAATTAAATTAAAAGGAGTAGTGTCATAAACAGCTCGCGCCCACATTGTTCGATTAGTATAGGGCCAAACTAAATCTTTAGATTCAGATACTTGACAGCTACCACAATTTGGATCATCGGCAAAATCACAAATTTTTTCAGTCCCTTTCCAGACACATTTATTAGCGTAAGGAAAACTTAAAGGCCAAGAACCATTTTTTATTCCACTACAAATATCATTACGGCATTGACCAGGATAAGGCTCATTCGCATCTTGATGAATAAGTAAACTATTTTGTCCCGTATAAGACTCGATTGGATTTATACTTACATTAGAATGGCTTTGAAAACTCCTCTGCCATTGATTACTATTAAAGAGAAGAACTTTACCTATGTTTCCGCGACAATATTTGAGTTCAAAATTTGTTTCCGTATCTTCAAAGGACCAGGGCATTTCACAAAGATAATTTTCCACACTAGCATAATCAGAAACTGTCACTTCTTTATTATTATTTACTTCAGCTTTAGCTATTACTTCGGTAAAGCCATTTTGATTTTGAGACATTATTTTTTGCGTAGAACCATCTTCATCTTTGTCATCAGGAAGAGAAATAACTCCCGCATTAGTAAAACTCCATGTATAAGACCAGTTATAATTTTCTGTTCCTTCAATCTCTTGATCATCTTCTGAATAAGCAGTGGCTTGTAAACTTAAAGAAAGATTGGGTTTTTGAAAAAGAATATTTTTAGATGATTCTACTTTAATATAATCTGCATCAGATAATGAACCATCTATTACTGAAATATTAATTTTAGATAATGCGCAAGGATCCTCAGCGGTTTTAAATTGCCAAACTTTGCCCGGAGACATTGCTAATTCGTATTTGCTTTTAACTCCTGTTGGCCCTCCTAAAATAATTACTTTATAAAAAGTGTTTAAAGATAGTCCCCATTGAGATTCGTTTGGTTTAATATAAATTGTAGTCTTATTATTTTTAGTTACCGATGAAAGCTTTGGCGATATTTCCTGCCAAATTATTTCATCCCATTGAATAATTGGCACAGTCGCTATTTTATAATCTTGTTTAGTAAAAGGAAAAGATTCTCTTTCTGATAATGTTCCTCCCCCATTTGAAGCCATTGTTCCCTTATAAAGTTTTATTGTTTCTTTATTCAAACTATTTGTCTCCATTGCTTGGTCAAAAGTGGCAGAAATAATAGTATTAGGGCAAACATTTTGCGAGTAATCAGCCGGACTAAATGTTTCCACTACCGGATGAGTGGCCACAATTAAAGGAGCACGGTCGGATTGACCCCCCTCTGTCTTTTCTACTTTAACATAAACTTCACCCAAACCTTTGCTGACAACTTTGGCTGTAGAAAGGGATTCTCCGGGTGTTCTTTCTTTAAAAGCAGCGATATTTTCCGGTGTTAACCAAGAATCTTTTTTTTCTAAACTCCATACCCAATCACTATAATCATCTGCTGATAAATAATTACAATTAGATGAATAGACCTCTGTTTTATATGAAATTTCCTTTGGTTCGTCGGGGTAATATATCATACCTTTTCGAGGCGTTAAACAAACTTTATTCAAAGAACACTGTTTATCACCTGTTTTAAAGATCCAAACATAATCATCATCAGGAGAACCATCTTTTTTATTGTTTTTGTTTCCATCTAATGGCCAACCAAAAATAGCGTCTCTTATCCCATTAGGACCACTTCTAAGAATAACTTGATAAATTGTGGAAGGATCAAGATTAATTTTGATTAAAAGTAGGGTCTCTTCATCATCTGTTTCTATATAACGATTGTTTATATCCCAAGAAACATTTTCCCATTTATTTTTACAATCATCTAATTTAGATTGATTACATTTTTCAATGATAACATTAGAGGAGTCAAGAGTAGTTTCCTCCATTTTATGATTAAATCTTACCCCGATTCGGCTATTAAGACAATTATCTGAAGAATCCGGCCAAGGTGAAGGAGATTGGCCCTTTAAATCACAAACATCACAATTTTTATTTTCTATAACCTGAGGAAGACCAGTGGGGCTTACCTTTAAATAAGCGCAAGTACGGTCTTTTTCCGGGCTGGCAATGCAACTTTTTTCTGAAGTTGAAGCCTTAATGAAGGTCTCCCCATAATATTTAGAAGTAGCTGTAGTAGAAAGTCCGTAAGGGGGTGATGAAACACTGGCTACAGTATTATCTGTCGCCTCCCACGTAAAATCATCTACGCAAACCGGTTTGCCATCTGAATCTAAGGCTAAAGCAGCAAAAGAAAGAGTTTTATTAAGTCCTTTTATAATTACCGGACCGCGAGGGTAAACATTAATTTGAGCCACTTTACATGTTTTTGTTTTATCTGTGCTAACTTGAAAATTAACACTATAACATTTTAAATCGTTATTCCAAGTACAAGGAATGGCATTGCTATTCTCAAAAGAAACGCCCTTATCGGATATAATTCCTTTTCCATTAGCACTGCTAATAATTTCTACTTCGTATATTTGACCATCTATTAAAAGACAATTGCTCGGATAAAAAACAACTTTTGTTTTATCTCCTTCATTCCCCAAACTAATCCTGCCATTAAGATAACATCTTTTCTCCTTATCTTTATAAATTCCTTCCCCTTCTCCACAAGCATCAGCTTGTCTTGACACTTTAATATTATCTGTGGTTAAAGAACCATAATTCATTAACTGATCAAAATTAATTTCAATGGAAGTATTCATCCCCACTTTTCCATCCTCTGTTGAGCAAGTTTTAATAGATTCAATTTGCGGTTTAGCCCAACAACATTTATTCTCATCTAAAAATCCACAACCCAGAGTTGCTCCGCACTGGCTATCTTTAGTGCAATCGCAACATAAACCTCGAGAAGGGCTATCGCAAGGAGCAATATTTTTTATGCAGTGTAATTTTCCGCATTGGTTATCATTATTACAACAACAACGACAATCTTCTTGGCTATTATTAGATAAACAAACGAAAGAACCTTGGCAAGTGTCCGCGCCCGCAGCGCAAACAGAAGAATTCTCTAATTTACAATTTTGCCCCGGTTTGCCAATGTCAATATTAATTTTAAAAGGAAGTTTATTACTCGGATTATTCCCCAGAGGAGAAACCCAAACCTTGCCTTGGCCAGCAGAAAGACCAAAAGGGACAACAGATTCTATCTTTTTATCTCCCCAAGAACTCCCTTCACTCTCCTGAATCACTGATTTTATATCTTCAAAATTAATTTTCCCCGCGCTGCTGCCAAATGATTGGCCAAATAAATTAACCGAATCATTAATTTTGCCTTGATTTGGTTCAACTTTAGAAAGGCAAGCTCCCATAGCCGTTCCTTCTATTGTCTTAAAACTTGTTAAAACATATTCTTTTTCTGGAATTTGGCAATGCCCTTCCTTTAAACAATTACCTTCACAATAATCCCAACCGCTTACACATTTATTACTATCAATTCGGCAACAAGGTGTTTTTTCTGGACAGTCATCATTAGTTTGACAGGCACCTAATCCTTTAATTACTCCACTTGTCTCTTGGCTAAAACCAGAATAAACTGTTTCTGTCCCTCTTTTAGCTCTTACTTTATAAGTATATGAATCTCCTTTTATAAATGTTCCGTTATTTTCAAAAATATAATCTCCTCCTTGTTTTATAAAAATAAAATTATTTGAAGGATTAGGAGAACAAGTATTATCAATTAAAGAACAAGTGGTTAAAAGATTAAAATTTAATTGCTTTGATGTTCTTTCGTAAATTTCAAAAGCTGTGGCTAAATTAGAAGGATCGTTATAATTCCATTTTAATTTTATTTGAGTCAAAGTTGAGGCTGGTATTGCCAAACCAGTCGGTTTAGGAAAAACCACACATTTATTCTCAAAACAAGTTTTCCCAATCATATTTTCCGGTGAAGTGTTTTCAGGAAAACAATCTTTATCTTCATTACAATCTCCACCAATAAACGGATCGTTTTCTTCGGTCAAGCAATCACTAAAATTAAAAGTACAATCAGAATTACACAATAAATTACCTCCAACATAATTATCATCAAAATCAACACAATTTTTTCCTCCTAAATCATCGCCATCGCACTCTTCATTCTCATCTTTTGTCCCATCATAATTACAAGGAGATAAACCCTGACAAATACAAGTAGTTTCATCACAAACATTAGAAGCGCAAATATTATTATCAGCTTGACAGCCCTCTGTATTTTCATCCATATCACAATAAGCCCCCTGACAAAGTCCACAATCCGCTCCTCCACAATCAACTCCTCCTTCATCTTCATCAATAACTCCGTTAAAGCAATGTCCGGCTCTAATAAACGCTATTTTTTCTTTTTCGTCTAAATTATCAGCAAAATCATAAGCTTCTATTTTAATTTTGTGCTGACTGCTAATTTCTAAAAGAGAAGTATCCCAATTATATTCATAATTATATTCTCCTGCTGCGGGTGTTCCGTTTTGAATATCTTCTATATCCCAAGTATTATCGCTGTTTAAATCAATTTTAAAAATAACTAAATTAATCCCTGCATCGTCGTAAATAGTTGTTTTAATTTTAATATTTCCGGAAGGTACATATTTACCTTGCGAAGGTTCAAAAACAACGCTCTTAATTTCCGGATTTTGAGTATCTACCATATTATTTGTTTTGAATGTCCACGAACAATTTCCATTATTACAATTAAGATTTTGTCCATTTTCACTAGTTACATTAGATGAAATAACTACTTTATATGAAGAATCGCCGTCAAAACAATGAAGAGTGGCATTATCCGGACAAAATGCTTCGGGTGTAAATTTAACTTTTTTCCCTTCTGCTAATTGCTCTAAAGAACCGCTTACTATTGTCTCGTTTTCGTCTATTACTTTACTAATAATAAAATTTGTGTTGTTTACGCTCTCTGTGTTTACGGTTTTATTAAAAATAGCGCTGACTATGGAATTTTTCGGCACAGTAACTCCTTTTAAAGGAGCAATATTTTTAATATAAAAAGGGCTTGGACCCGGCGGTGGCACGTCTTCACAATTAAGGCAACTATTGTCAAATTGCCAAATACCGTTAAGACAACGCAAGCAGCCTGAGCAAGTTCCCGAGATATCGCATTCTTTTCCTATAATTTCTTCGTTAGTTAAAATATCTTTTTCAATGGCTCTAATAATAAACCAAGAAATAGAATAAGCCAAAACCACAATGATTAAACCAATCAAACCATTAATCATTAACTTTTTGGCTTTATCAATTTTTTCCTGATTGCCGCCGGAACTCATCCATTGAAAGCCGCCGATGATGATAATAATTGTGGCTATTAAACCTAAAAACCCTAAAACCCATTTTATAATATTACCAATAACAGTTACTAAAGGCGTAGTGGGTAATTGTGAAGTGGTTAAAACTTCTTCCATTCCTTCGGTTAATTCTGCAGCAAAAACCGGACTAGTTATTCCTAAAACTGTTCCGATTATTATAAGGATTAAAAAAATATTAAGGGTTTTGTTTTTGTTAAAAAACAACATATAAAAATGTAAAAACAGAAAATTAAAATGTAAAACAATAGATTAAAATTTTAAATTCTACATTTCAATTCTCATTATTCCGCTATTATAAGTAATTCTTGTAATCCTGCAAAATTTGTTCCGCCGTGCGAGCGTAATCATAAATTTTAACTTCATCGATGAGACCCTTGAACTCTTCTCTTCCGCTTGCCGCACGTCTACCGATTGCAATTGTATGATTAGCATCTGAAAACACTGGGATGCTTGAAGCATATGAGCCAGAACCAACTCGAGTTCCATTTACGTATATAGTATAACTAGTAGGCGTGACTACATATACAATATAATACCAAGTATTAAGTTGATAACGAAAAGGGGCATCTGCCCTAATAGTAATCCAATCTGTTCCATATTTAATCTCACCATTTCCATATCCAATATCACCATGTATAGCAGTTCCATACTGAAACTTTATATCAAAACCATAGTAATTGGGACTTCTTGTGCCAATAATACAGCGAATATTAGTATCTTTAACCATTGCCCACGCTCCCACTGTAAAACTACCTATTATAGTAGGATTTCCGCAATTTACATAATCGTCTACTCCGTCAAAACTTAAACATTTTCCTGATTTGCACATATCTTCGGATTGCCAAGTAGCACCATAAATCTTGCCATCGTTATTATTGACGCTGTCGTCATAAGCAGTACTTCCATGTCCCTCATCAAACCGCCAATAAGCCACTGGCGGCAGCGACAGTCCGGCAGTTATTTGACCCTGAACTGCCGGCGTTATTTTTATATTATCTTTTAACCCCTTTACATCCGACGGGATTCGTATAACTATATTATTTTCCGGAGAATAATTTTTAGGGCATTCTTCTTCAGACAAACAAACAGAAGGGTCATCTTTTGAAGGACAACAGCGATTTATTTCTTGCCAAGAAAGAATATTATTGCTTAATATTCCCTGCCAAACATCAGTGCCGTTAGTATTAGTTAAAAATTCTATTTTCCCTTTTTCTGCAGCTAATTTACATCCTCCATTTATATAATCCCAAAAAAAATTTTGGGATTGCTTGTCGCTTTCACATTTCCCGTCAGGGCAACATCCTAAATTATAGCCATGAATAGTAACACATTGGCCAATTGCACCCGAAGGTGGGTCGATCCAATCAATATAAGGATTTCCTTTATTAATTTGCCCGCTTGTCTTAAATGACCAGCGATAATAAGACGCTTCCATACTATTGCCATAAATATCTCTTACTCCAAAAGCAAAATCAGGATCCAAATTACAAGTTTCTCCTTTTTTTTCTCCACCATAAATTGTAGCTTGATAATTAGTTTCTGCGTCTAAAATAGCATAAGGTTTATAAATAGCTCCCTTTTCTGAAATTGTTATTTCTCGAGCTAACATTGAAGAAAGAATAAAAACATCCTCATTAATAGAGGTTGGGTCAATGGCTTCATTAAAATTAGCCATCACATCACTCATCCGGTCAATATCTTTTTCTTGATTCGCTGGTGAAGTAGAAATAATTTCCGGACCAGTTAGATCAAACTCTTCATTCGTTTGAAACGTCCAAGAGCATTTTCCATTTCCGCAATCTAAATCCATACAATTTGTTCCTTTAAGTCCGGTTATTTCTACTTTAATGGTACTATTAGCCGGAAAACAATGACAAGCAGCCGCCTCTCCGGGACAAAGGTCAGTCGGCCTAAACATAAAACTTTTATCTGTTAACCGTTCAAAATATCCTGGCACTCCATCTTCACCTATTTTTACTTTTATAGTAGCATCATTTAAGCTGTTTGTTGACCAAGATTGGCATTCCTGCCCTTCTGCGCAATTTGGATTATAAACAATCAAAGTATTAATATCTATAGGTTTAGTAAAAGTAACGGCAATGCCAGCGTTTCTCGCCACAGTATTACCTTCTAAAGGCAAAGCGCTTTCTATTTGGGGCGCTACATTATCTATAAAATTTCCCACAGTAAAAGTCCACACAATATCTTGACCTAAAGTGTTTCCCCCAGATCGGGTGCCTAAAATTCCTTCTTTTCCGCTTTTTAACATTATACGATAGCTCCCGGGATTAAAACAACCGCAACAGCTGTTATTCTTAAAAATAAAATTACAATCTTTATTTCCATCTTCTTTAATTTCACATTGAGAAAGAAGATTCTCACAAGTTCCTTTAGGAATAAAAATAAAACTATTCCCTTTAACTATAATAGACCCTTCTATATTAGTGCTATTGCCTCCTTCTATTTTTTGAACATAAACTGTCGGATTAGAGCAATTTTCTTTGTCTAATCTAAAACTATCAGCATTAAGTTTTTGATTAAAACTAACTATTACTTTAGTATTTTGTGCCACCGTTTCTCCGGCTTTTGGCGACCGAGAAGTTATGACTAAATAATTGGCTCCTCTGAGCTGATAATGGTTCCCCGGTCCCTCTTCGCCCCATCCCCCTCCTTCTTCTCCTGGACCGATATTTTCTTCAATGGCTCTAATGATAAACCAAGAAATAGAATAAGCCAAAACCACAATGATTAAACCAATCAAACCATTAATCATTAACTTTTTGGCTTTATCAATTTTTTCCTGATTGCCGCCGGAACTCATCCATTGAAAGCCGCCAATGATGATAATAATTGTGGCTATCAAACCTAAAAACCCTAAAACCCATTTTATGACATTGCCAATAACAGTTACTAAAGGCGTAGTGGGTAATTGTGAAGTGGTCAAAACTTCTTCCATTCCTTCGGTTAATTCTACAGCAAAAATGGGGCTAGCCATTCCTAAAATTGCCCCGATTATCATCACGATTAAAAAAATATTAAGAATTTTGTTTTTATTAAAAAACATAAAAATTGTATAACCTACGACTTAAGGTGCGTACTCTATACCCTATTCATTTGTCTTCTTTAATATATTTTTGATTTTTTCCGCTACTTTAGTTCCCTCTGCTTTGCCTTTTATTTCCTTCATTACCTCACCCATTATTTTACCAAATCCCGATAAATCTTCAACCTTTAATATAGCCATTTTATCAAGAATAATTTTATCAATTTCTTCGTCGGTTAATTCTTGAGGTAAATAAGATTGAAGAATAACTATCGCTTTTTCTTCTTTTTCCGCCAAATCTTCTCTGTTTCCTTTTTTAAACAAAAAAATAGCCTCTTTTCTTTTTTTAACTTCAGCGCGAATAATTAGAAGGACATCCTCGTCCTCTAATTTTTTATCCTTAGCACGAAGTTCAATTTCTTTATTATGAATAGAGGCTAATAGCAAACGAAACGCGTCTTTTTTCTCTTGATTATTTTCTTTTTGGCTCAAATGATAATCCTCTTCTATTTTTTCTTTGAGCATCACAATATATTAAATATTAAAATAAAAAGTCAAAAGTTAAAATTAAAATTTTAAATTCTAAATTTACTTTATCATTCCCATTTTTTTCATATATTCTCGCTGTTCTTTTCTTCGAAGCCGTACCAAAGCGGATTGCCGGCGAAGGTCGCGGCTTTTTGGTTTAGTATAAAACATCCGTTCTTTGTATTGATTAATAAGACCGCTTTGTCGGCTTATTTGAGAAAAACGACGTAACATTTCTCCCACAGATTCTCTAGGTTTTTTTTCTACTTTTATAGGCATAATAAAAAATGCAAAATGTAAATCTCAAAACGCAAAAATTTAATTTTCTCTTTTCTAAATTATAATAGATTTAATTAAAAATGTAAAGATTACAATTAGGCGAAATAAACAAAATAGGTAGAATTGGCAAAAATTTTTAATTTATTTTCGGGGTTGGCTTATAAGCCGAATTCTGTTCTTCCCTTAAAAGAGAAGGGGCAATCATCTATCTAGGCCATTGATTGCTCAATGGCTCGAGCGAGCACTTGCTCTTGCACTAGATGGGGTTTACCACCTTCTTTAATCGCTTAAAGAAGGACCTCTTTTACAGAGGACTTTTCACCTTTTGCCAGCTCTTTCTTGTTTAGAAAGAGCTAACTAGTATTGTCTCTGTGGCACTTTCCGTATCCAAAAGATTACTCTTTTGAATCCTTGCCGTTAGCAAGGCATCACGACACTCGACTTTACAGCCGAGAGAGTGTTCGGACTTTCCTCCCCTTTCTCAATCTTATTCTATAAAGAATATTAATTGGAAAAGGGCGATTGCCAAGCCAACCCCGGAAAATATTATACTTGTAGTTTAATCGTCAATTTTATTTTTTCGTCATTTTATCCGCGTCTTTATTATATTCTCGTCCAATATGAACAAATTTTATTTTTTTAAAATCTTGGCTCAAATTCCATGTTCTTACAAAAAGAGGCGCCAATTTTTCGTCTTTTACTTTATATTCTCTATTTAATTGCTTAACCACTAATTGGCTGTCTAAATAACAAATTAATTCTTGCGGTTTCAATTTTTTTACTCGCTCCAATCCTAAAATTAAGGCTTTGTATTCCGCTTCATTATTAGTAGCCTGACCAATTGATTGAGAAATTTTTAATATAGTTTTATCTCCTTTTTTTACAACCACCCCCACCATTGCTGGTCCAGGATTTCCCTTTGACGAACCATCAGTATAAAGAGAAAGCATATTATACACCATAAAAATTTAAAATAAAAAAATCAAACCCTTTTTATATCTATCACCTTCATTTCCAATTCCTGCTCTCCGTTCCATTGATTAACACTTAAAGTAAAAACCACATTATAATAATCTCCTACTTTTAAATCTTTACTTGCATCAGCAGAAAAATAAATCATTTTTTTTCCTCCTTCAAAAATCATTCGCCGATGCTCTCCTTTTTGCCCCACAGTTTCTAAATTGGTTAATTTTATATTTTTAACTAAAAACTTCGGCATTTCATTAGCTTGACCAAAAGGAGCAAATCGCTTAACTTCTTCGTAAATGTCCCAATTTATATCTTCTAATTTAACCACAGAATCGATTTGAATTTTCTGTCCAAACTTTTGTTCTTTTAATTTGGCTATTTCTTTTAATAATCCCTCTTCTAACAAAGGCAAAAATTTTTCATCTTTCAATTCAAACCCTACTGCTTGTTTATGCCCGCCAAAACTTTTCAAATAATCTTTAAATTTATTTAAAATTTCAAATAAATCAAGAGGCGGATGACTTCTTCCTGAACCTTTTATTTCTTTTTTTGTTTGAGAAACAATAATAGCAGGTTTACCATATTCATCAAGTAATTTATTAGCCACTAAACCCAATATGCCGTTAGTCCAAGATTTTCCGGTAATAAAAATAAGTTTATTCTCTAGTTTTTTTGAAAAATTATTTTTAATATCCAATATAATATCATCAACCATTTTTTGCCTCTTCCTGTTCATTGTCTCAATTTTGTCAGCCAAAAAATTTATTTTTTCTTTATCTTTTGACAAAAGTAAAAATAAAGCGTCATTGGCATGATCTATTCTGCCGGCAACATTAAGGCGAGGCCCAAGACGATAAGAAATATCTTCACTATTAATATTATCCAAAGTTAAACCTGCTTTTTTTATTAAAGCGCGCAAACCCAAATTAGATGTTTTGTTTAAAACAACCAATCCGTATTTTACTAAAGTCCTGTTTTCCCCCAATAAAGGCATTCTGTCGGTTATTGTGCCTACAGCCACTAAATCCAAAAGCCATTTTAGAAATGCCTCACTTTCAGAAGTATGGTGATTGCTTAAAAGAGCTTGGGCTAATTTAAAAGCCACACCCACGCCCGCCAAATCTCCAAAAGGATATTTTTCTTTTTTCACTTTCGGATCTATAACAGCTAAAGCATTAGGGATTTTTTCTTCTTCTAAATGATGATCAGTAATTATTACTTCCATTCCTAATTTATTAGCTAAATCAACTTCCCAAACATTAGTTACTCCGCAATCGCAAGTGACAATTAAATTAACTCCCTTCTTATGAAATTCTTTTACTGCTTTTTCGTTCAAGCCATATCCTTCCACATCCCTATCCGGCAAATATAAATTAATTCTTTTCAAACCAAACTTTTGAAATGCTTTAAAGAGCAAAGTCGCTGAAGTCACTCCATCGGCATCAAAATCCCCATAAATTACTACCTTCTCCTTTTTATCTCGTGCTTGTTTAAGCCGTTCTATAGCCCGAGCCATATCATTAAAAAGAAATGGGTTATGAACATCTTGCGAATAATCCGGTAAAAGAAATTCATCAACTTTTTCTTGTGTATCCAAACCCCGAGAGTAAAGAATAGAAAGAATAATCGGATGAATTTCCGGAAATCTTTCTTTAATTTCTTGAGGAACTTTTTTCGGTAATTGCCAAATCATAAATACGAGGGTCAGACCCCAAAAATTGATGGCTCAAAAGCCTTTATTGATGCGGGTTTTCAGGCGATTTTTTAAATTTGGCACGATTTTGCTTAATTTTTAAAAATATTTCTTTAATACTTTAGGTATGCCAAACCCTCCATCTTTTTTTTGATAATTTTCTAGAATAGCAATAATAATTCTGCCCAAAGCAAAAGCTGTGCCATTAACTGTATGAACAAATCTTAAATCTCCATTTTTATCCCGAAAACGAATATTTAATCTCTCTGCTTGAAAATCCGTGCAATTAGAAGTAGAATGCGTCTCTCGATATTTTTTTTCCGACGGTATCCAGGTTTCTATATCAAATTTCGCTGCTGCTGGGTCGCCTAAATCCGCTGTACACGTCTCTATTACTTGATAAGGCAAACTCAATTTTTGCACCATCTCTTCTTCTAACGCCAAAAATAATTGGTGTTCTTTATTTGAGTTTTGCGGTTGACAAAAACTAAACATTTCCAATTTGTCAAATTGATGAACCCGCAAAATTCCCTTTGTATCTTTACCATAAGAGCCCGCTTCCCGACGAAAACAGGAAGAATAACCTACATAACGAAAAGGCATTTTTTTTTCTTCTAAAATTTCATCTTTATGCATCGGACCAATGGATTGCTCAGCCGTACCCACTAAACACATTTTATCTTTTTCTATCCAATAAATTTCTTCTCTCCCCCGCTCTACATATCCCATACCTTTCATAATCTTTTCCTGTAAAAGAACTGGGGGCAAAATTGGTATAAATGGGGTAGATAATAAATTTAATTTTTTATTTTTAATAATTTTTTCTAAATTTTTTTTATCTGACAAAAAATCTAAAACAAAGCGAATAAGAGCGAATTGTAAACGCACTAAATCGCCTTTCAAAAAAGCAAATCTTGTGCCGGAAATTTTTGCCGCCCGTTCTGTATCAATATTCTCTTCTCCTATTTCTAAATAATTTTTTGGTGTAAAAGAAAAATTTTTTATCTTCCCCACTTTTCTTAAAATACGATTATCTTTTTCTGATTTACCTCGAGGCACGCTTTCTAAAGGCAAATTGGGTACTAAAGATAATATCTCTTCTATTTCTTTTTCTATTTTTTTTAATTTATTTTCCCAATCAATCCTTTCTTTTTTTAATTCCTGCAATTGATAAATCTCTTTTTCTTTTGGTTTGCCACTAATTTTATTTTGCTTCGCCCTTATCTCTTCTATTTTGGGTAAAATCTCTTTTCTCTGTTTATCTAACTCAATCAATTTATCAATATCCACTTTTACCCCTTTGGCTTCCAGCCCATTTTTTACTTTATCTATATTTTGTAAAATAAATTTTAGGTTCATAATTTTGGTCTCATTAACGGAAATAAAATTACTTCTCTGATGCTATGCTGATTGGTTAAAATCTGACACAATCTATCAATGCCGATACCCTCACCAGCCGTAGGCGGAAGTCCGTATTCGAGAGCTGATATAAAATCCTCATCCATAGGATGTGCTTCTTCGTCTCCCTCTTTTCTGGCTATTACTTGCGCCTTAAACCTTTCTTCTTGGTCTATAGGGTCGTTTAATTCCGAGAAAGCATTACAAATTTCCATTCCAGAAATTAATAATTGAAATCGCTCCACATAATTCGGATTATCCGCTTTTTTCTTTGCTAAAGGAGAAAGCTCCAAAGGATGATCAATAATAAAACAGGGCTGAATTATCTGGGGACGAGCTAATTCTTTCCATATTTCATCTAAAATTTTTCCTTTAGACCAATTTTTCTCCACGGCTAATTCTTTTTTCTTGGCAACAATAAATAATTCTTCTTTTGTTTTAATTTTTTCCATATCAATATCAGCGAATTTAATTAAAGCGTCTCTAAAAGTTAATCTCTGGTAAGGTTTTTTAAAATTGATTTTATTTTTTTCATATTCTAATTCCAAAGAACCGCAAACTTTTAAAACAATTTTTTCCATTAGATCTTCAGTTAAATCCATTAAATCATTATAATCGCTGTATGCCTCATAAAATTCCACTTGGGTAAATTCTGGATTATGGGCAAAATCAATACCCTCATTGCGAAAACAGCGGGCTATTTCATAAACTTTAGGGAAACCGCCCACTACTAATCGCTTCAAATACAACTCCGGGGCAATACGCAAATAAAGGTCAATGTCCAAAGCATTAAGATGAGTAATAAACGGCCGAGCTGCTGCGCCTCCTGCCACTCCCTGCAATATTGGCGTCTCTACTTCTAAAAATCCACGCTTATCTAAAAAATCCCGCAATTCTTGAATAATCAACGCCCGTGTTTCAAAAATTTTTCTTGCTTCTGCATTAGCCATTAAATCCAAATAGCGCTGTCGATACCTTGTTTCTTTATCTTTCAACCCATGCCATTTTTCCGGCAAAGGCAAAAGAGCTTTGGTTAAAATCCGCCATTCTTTTATCCGTAAAGTTTTTTCTTGCTTATGGGTTTTAAAAAGCTCTCCTTTTATTTCTATAAAATCGCCAATATCAATGTACTCCTTAAAAAAATTATATTTTTCCTTGCCCACACTATCTTCAGATAAATAACCCTGAATTACAGCCGTGCCATCAGTTAAATCTAAAAAACAGGCCTTTCCGTGAAGACGTATGGCTAAAATACGACCGGCTAAAATAATTTCTTTACTCAATAATTCATCAAATTTCTCTTGTGCTTTTTTACAATTATGGGTTATTTTTGTTTTTGCTGGATACGGGTCAATACCCATTTCTCTAAGCTTTTTTAATTTTTCTCGTCTAAATTTTTCCTCTCCTGTTTTAATTTCCATAAATACTAAAAATTTAATTCCTTTTTAATTCCTTTTATTTTACTCCTTTTTTACAAAAAAACAAGGGCTATACAGCCCCAACAAAAAATCCAAATTCTCCCTACCTTGTCTGCTCTACTTACCGGCAAGCAGGCAACAGACAAGAAATAAGCATGAATTTATTCAAAATTAAAAATTTATTCGAAATTTTCTTCGAAGCTCTTACTAAGAATGGAATTCTAAATTTTTATATTTTAAATTCCAATTCTTATTGCTCCGCTATTGTAATCCTCTAAAATTTGTTCCGGCGTACGAGCGTAGTTATAGATACGGACATCATCGATAAGACCATTAAAGTACGAATAATTTCCCCCTATTTTTTCTCCTATATGTAGAGGACCGGTACCGTTTTGATCATTAGCAAAACCACTACTTCCTGTTACTGAGTTATCAAATTTGCCATCAATAAAAAGTTTAATACCTACATCTCTGTCAAAAATCCCAGTAATATGATGCCAGGTATTATCTAAAACTTCCGGCTTACTACTCTCAACTATTGTTTGTAACCCACTAGCTGGAGAAAACGAGATTTGTAATTTTCTAGTCGTGGATGCTTGACGAATCCACCAATAATTCCCATTATCAGATCCATAACCATATTGTTTCCAAATAATACCCGCATAACCATCTCCAGAAATAGGAAGAGAAGCTTTAATCCAAAGAGCAACAGTTAAATCATGTGTTCTTGCATTCAAACTATCATTATGTGGCATCCTTACATAATCATCAACTCCATCAAATTGCAGGGCGGAGTTAAGTTTGCCGACGGTCCAAATAGGACCGTCAGTGCCATAACCTGTACCGTCATTATTATTATCTGAATCATCATACAAAGTTTGGCCTGAGGCATTGCCCGAAGTATATTCATCAAATCGCCACTGAGCTACCGGTTTGCCGTGATTATAATCCCAAGCAATCTGCGCCGGCGTCCGCGCGTAATCAAAAATCTGCACGTGGTCAATAAGACCATTAAAAAATTGAGAACCGGAAGTTCTTTTATCTCCCCCAATTCTATGAACAGTAGTAAAATTTATGTCGCTACCGCTAGTAGTCGCCATAGTATATTGAATACCATCAACATATCCATAAATTTTTCCTGCTGATTTATCTCTAACAAAAGCTAAATGGTGCCATTTATTGTCATTTAATTGAATGTTAATATAAGCATCAATTTGACCGTTATTCCAATAAAAACGCGGTTTTGCAGGACCCGCTAATTCCCAATTTGAATTAGGAGAATCATTATAATTACCCAATATAACACCAACCCTATCTGTAACATCAGACGGAACCTTAATCCATGCCTCAACAGTGTTACTAACCAAACCAATATTAAGAATATTTGAAAATTCTACATAATCATTACTCCCATCAAATTCTAGGGCACTGCCAATTTTGCCCGGGGAATACCAAGTAGGTTTATAATCAAGAGTGCCCCCACCCAAAGTCCCTCTATTATTATTGCCCGATTTATCATTAGCATAATCCCCTACTTGCTCATTAAAATCCCAAAGAGCTATAGGTGGATTGCCGCCAAAACCGCCATCATCCCAAGTAGAAGCCGCGTTTTTCGTTGTGCCCATTACTACTGCCCTGCCTTGATTATACTCCATTTTTATCTCCTCCTCGCTTAAAGCGTAGTTATAAATTTTAACTTCATCAATGAGACCCTTAAAAACTCTGTTCATAACGCCCTTGCCAATATTAAATGCCGTATCATAATCTGAATTAGTGGCAGTACTTTGAGATTTTAAAACTCCATCTAAATAAGCTTTAGATATACCCGAATCAACAACCCCAACCAAATAATGCCACTTATTGTCTTCTATCGATCCGAAATATGCTCTATCACTCCAATGCCCTGAATGGAAAAAATAATTATCGGCAGATCCATCTTTACTGAAAGAATAAGAGGGCTCATAATATGGCTCTGGATTATTAACCTTCCCTTTCCAGAGTATTCCAGCCCAATCTGGAGATCCTCCCGAAGTTTTGATCCAAGCTGATATGGTAAAATTTCCACTTCCAAATTTAAAGTTATTAATACCCCCGCAATTTACATAATCATCTGCTCCGTCAAAACTCAATGCTTTGCCGAATTTACCGTTATTGGTCCAAGCAGCACCGGTGATAGTGCCATTATTGCCAAAACCACTGGAGTCGTAGACCGTGGTGCCATAGCCCTCATCAAATTTCCAATAGCCAACCGGAGATTTTTGAGCCGGCCGGCTGGCATTCATATCCTCCAAAATTTGCTTCTGCGTGCGAGCGTAATTATATATGCGAATATCATCAATAAGACCAGAAAAAAATTCGCCTGCCGCAAATCCTCCTCCCACACTATCTTGGTCAACTCCTATCACTAAAGAACCATTTGCCGTTATAGAACCACCCGAAGCAAGTGTTCCTGAATAAGATAATTTACCATCTTTATATAATTTTGTTGCCCCGTCTGTCCCATTCCACGTTACAGCAATAAAATGCCATTTATTATCATTTATAGATACACCAGTAGTCACATTAGATGTTACGGTATAAATCTGTATATTAGCGCTATTAAAAATTAACCAATTATTATCAGAAGCTGTTGAAGCGTAAGAAATAATACCATCGTTAGAATCAGATGTTTTTATCCAAAATGTTGTTGTTATGGCCGATTTTGGAAAATTAGAAATTGGATTTTTAATCACATAATCATCTACTCCGTCAAAGGAGCAAGCAGTTCCATATTTGCCGGGTTTGGTGCAATCCATACCCATAGCATTGGCTCCATAATGGGTAGTACCATTATTGCCATTGCCGGAAATATCATAAATTGTTTTATTGTCTCCAGCGACTCTTTCGTCCATTTTCCAGTAGCCGACTGGTGGAGGCCCCCATTCGTAAAGAGCGCGGATTTCGCGATTATTAAGCGCGCGATTATATATGCGGACATCATCAATAAGACCATTAAAAGAATAACTTCCACCATGAAAATCGCCTATTCTAAAAACTCCATTAGTAGTTGTTGAATTTCTATAACCAGCTGTTCCTTTTTCTACTCCATCAATAAACAATTTTGCATAATTATTCGCATAATCATTAACAACAACAAAATGATGCCAATTAGCATCAGGATAACCATTATAAAAAGGATTATTTTCTGAATCTCCTGTATTCCAATTAATTTTTCCGCCAGTAAAATATATATTGGGACCTGAGCTGTAGTTGTCTCCATCTAATGAAAGAGGAATTTTACCATTATAAGCCGAACTTTTTAACCAAGCCGATAATGTAATAGTATTGCCTATATTAAAATTGCTAATATTTACATAATCTCCACTACCATCGAAAGTACCGCCGTTGCCAAATTTGCCGGCAACAGGGAGGGCATTACCCGCGGCTGTGCCGTGATTATTGTTACCCGAGGAATCTTTAACTTCACCGGAAGTACCATTCCAAGAGGCTTCGTCCATTTTCCAATAGCCGACTAATCCTTAGTTCAAATTATAAACTTCAGATGGCGAAGAAACTTTTATGGCTGAACCTTTGGGCCCACCGCCCAAGTAATCCGCCTTGATTTGTTCCGGCGTACGAACGTAGTTATATATGCGGATATCATCTAAATAACCCAAAAAAGGATAAGAACTACTATAATAACCTAGATCAGCACCGGTCATAGCAGTAGATTGAAACCCAGTATAAGAAGCGCTACCTTTTTCTAAACCATTAACATATAATTTTTGGCTACTGGCAGTTAAAACAGCAGTAATATAATACCATTGATTCTCGTCAGAAAAACCATAAGCGTTAACATGTCTTTGTGTGCCTCCACTATCACTCCAGGAAAGACGGAACCTGTCGTCACTATGATGATAAGCTAAATACAAATATTGTCCTTTGGAAGTAAAAAATATGGGGTAATTTGAGGCAGGAGCTAGCCCGGGTTTAACCCACATAGAGATGGTAAATGCTTGCAAGTTGGGTATTATTGTGCTTGATACAGAAACTTTATCTCCCCCCCCATTAAACCGCAAGCATTTTCCTGATTTGCACATATCTTCAGATTGCCAAGTAGCGCCATAAATCGTGCCGTCGTTATTATTGGTACTGTCGTCATAAGCAGTTCCTCCATATCCCTCATCAAATCGCCAATAAGCCACTGGCGGTTCGCCGGCAGCAGGCGTGGCAAAAACACCGGCAAAATAAAGGATTAAAAAAACACCGCCAATTACAGCCAATAAAACGGCGGTGAAAATTAAATAAGGAGATTTGGGATTAAATTTAGACATAAAAAAATGTTAAATATTAAATGCCAAAATCGGAAATTTTCTTCAAAACTCTTGCTAAGAGTAGAATTCTAAATTTTATATTTTATATTCTATTATAATTATACTCTTTCAATTTTGTCAGTCAACGGAAATGATGTGGATTTTTGTTTCGCCTTTGGGAGTATTAAAAGTGAAACTATCGCCTTTTTTATGATCCATTAAGGCTTGACCTAAAGGAGATTTATAAGAGATAGCGCCGCTAAAAGCGTCAACTTCTTCTTGGCTGACAATAGAAAAATTTTGTTCTAAATTATTTATAGTGATTTTAACTTTTGAGCCAATATTAATTCTCCCGTTATTTTTATCGGTTTCAATAATAATGGAGCTTTTTAAAATATTTTCCAAACGAATAATTTCCGCTTCGGTTTGTTCGCGTTCTTCTTTAGCGGAATGATATTCAGCATTTTCGCTTAAATCGCCTAACTCTTTAGCTCGTTGAATGGCTTCGGCGATTTCCGGCCGACGAACTTCTTTTAGATATTTAAGCCGCTCTTGTATCTTGTTTTTCCCTTCTGGGGTTAAAAGAGAATCCATAATAAAAAGTTTAAAAATAAAAATATATAATAAAATAAGGAGCCGCCTAATGGCGGAAAATATTTACTCAATTTAGGTTAAATATATTATATAATTAAAATAAAATAAAGCAAGGGGATAAAAAAACAACAAAAAAATTAGATTACCAAATTAATTAATTTATCGGGCACAAAAATTATTTTTTTTATTTCTTTATCCTTTATCCATTTTTGCGTTTTTTCTCGGCTAAAAACAATTTCTTCTACTTTTTCCCGAGATATTCCTTTTTCTATTTCTACTTTATCTCGTATTTTACCATTAATTTGAATAATGAATATAAATTTCTCTTCTTTCACTAATTCCTTGTCGTATTTAGGCCAATTCTCAAAAAATATACTTGCTTTATGGCCTAATCTTTGCCAAATTTCTTCAGATAAATGAGGAGCAAAAGGAGCTACTAATTTTATCAATAACTCATAATCTGAGACAGCTAATTGCTCCGCCTTTTCCATCTCATTAGTTAAAACCATAAGTGAAGAAATAGCCGTATTAAATTTAAAACTTTCTATGTCTTCGGTCACTTGCTTAATAGTTTTATGAAGCAATTTTTTTATAGGAAGAGATGTCTCTATTGTTTTCATCTTTTTACTTTGAGTTTCGAATCTATCTAAAAGTTGCCACACTTTTTGTAAAAATCGATAAGAACCGATTATTCCCTTATCCTGCCATTGGCAGGCCTGATCAGCCGGGCCAATGAAAAGTTCATAAACTCGAAGAGTGTCTGCTCCATATTTTTTAAAAATCTCGTCCGGGCTTACCACATTGCCTCGGGACTTAGACATTTTAGCTCCCTCATGATAAATCGTGCCCTGATTGAATAATTTGGAAAATGCCTCGTCAAAATCAATATAGCCTAAATCTTTTAACGCTTTAACAAAAAATCGAGCGTATAAAAGATGTAAACAAGCATGCTCCGCTCCACCCACATATAAATCAACGGGCAGCCAAAATTTAATTAAATTTTTATGCTCTTTTAAAATGCTCCCTTTTTGATTTTTTTGCTTATGCCAAAAAGCGTAAGCAAGATAATACCAAGAAGAGCAAACGAAAGTGTCCATCGTGTCTGTTTCTCTTTTCGCTAAACCTCCGCATTTGGGGCATTTAGTTTGTAAAAATTTTTTTGATTTAATTAAAGGACTTTCCCCTTCGCCTCCTGGCTTGAAATCTTTAATTTTAGGAAGCAAAACAGGCAAATCGTTTTCTGCTACCGCCTGCCAGCCACATTTAGGACAAAAAATCATTGGTATGGGCGCTCCCCAATATCTTTGACGAGAAATAAGCCAATCGCGTAATTTATAATAAACTGCTTTTTTGCCTAATTTTTTTTCTGATAAATATTGAGTAATTTTCTCTCTTGCTTCAAGCGAAGACAAACCGGTAAAAACGCCGGAGTTAATCAAAACCCCATCATCTTCAAATGCTTTTTCAGGAAATTTTGTTTGACTATTTACCGGCTGAATAACTTCTTTAACGGATAAATTATATTTTTTAGCAAAAAGAAAATCACGTTCATCGTGAGCCGGCACAGCCATTATGGCTCCTGTACCGTATTCGGTTAAGACATAATCAGCGACAAAAATAGGCACTTCTTCGTTATTAATAGGATTTATCGCTTTTATTCCTTTTATTTCCACTCCTGTTTTTTCTTTGTCTTCCGCTAATCTTTCTGTTTCTGATTTTGTCTTTGCTTTTTCTGTATAATCTAAAACTTCTTTATAATTAGAAATTTTGGGTTTTAATTGTTTGATAATAGAAGATTCTGGCGCAATAACAATATAAGTACAGCCAAATAAAGTATCCACGCGCGTGGTGAAAACAGGAATTTGAAATTCGGAATTTGGAATTTGGAAAATAATTTCTGTACCTTCGGATTTTCCTATCCAATTTCTTTGCATTATTTTTATCTTGTCAGGCCAATCAATTTTATCTAAATCATCTATTAATCTTTCGGCATAATCAGTAATTTTAAAGAACCATTGCTCTAACTGCTTTTTAGAAACTATGTTCTGGCATCTTTCACATTTGCCATCAATAACCTGTTCATTAGCTAAAACTGTTTTGCAAGAAGGACAAAAATTTACTTCTGCTTTTTTCCGATAAGCCAAACCCGCCTTATAAAGTTCTAAAAACATCCATTGTGTCCATTGATAATAATCCTTAGAACAAGAACAAATTTCTCTTGACCAATCATATCCCAAGCCGGAAGAGATAAGCTGCTTTTTGATATTTTTAATGGCTTTTTGTGTGGTAATTGCCGGATGAACTCCGGTTTTAAGGGCAAAATTTTCCGCTGGCAAACCAAAAGCGTCCCAGCCCATAGGATGTAAAACATTATATCCCTCCATTAGTCTTTTTTTGGCTATAATATCAGAAATAGTATAACCTCTTAAATGCCCTACATGCAATCCATAACTTGAAGGGTAAGGAAACATATCCAAACAATAAAATTTCGGCTTTGATGATTCATCTTCTGCCTTAAAAATATTTTTTTTCTGCCAATATTTTTGCCATTTTTTTTCAATGTTTTGGTGATTATACACAGGCATAATAATTTAGGGTTGGAGGATATCTTCTGTCCTCCCATTAATAGAAATAATAACTTCATTAATAGAAGAAAACTGCTTTAAAGTATCAGTAATTTGAGCTCTAATGGCTGCTACTTTACAAGAACCGCCAACTTGATATTCCAGCTGTTCATTAAAATCCACTTTAGCCACACCATTTTCAATAGTTAAACTTTGAACTCTTACCCCGGGGTTAATGCTGGAAAAAAATCCTTGATTGATTTCTCCTTTAGTCGCCCCTCTTAAAAGGGCTTCTATTGCTGCTCTCCCAACTCCTACTGTTTTGGGCACTCGTCTTTCTACGGCGATAGTTTTAGCGCAATCAAAATATGGCTCATTAACAAAACGAGAATCACTTAAAAATATTTTTATAGTCATAAAATCTTGGGGTATTTCTGTTATCTCCTTAAAATAAATAGGTACGATTAATTCATCGGCATTTTCTTCTAATCCGGAAGGATTGTCTTTTTCTAAAATTAATTTGCCCGTGGAAGTAGAAGGAACAGCAAAGGGAAGAGTAGCGGTAAATTCAACAAAATCTTCAGTCATCCAATTCTCTAAAGCCGTAGCCACACCTTGTCCCAAAAGAAATTCTTGTTCATCAAAAATCTTTATCGGAAAGCTGGCTTCAAAATACCAATTGCCTCTTGCTTTTCCTTTAATAAATAACGGACTCTCTATGGCTTGATTAGGACGAGGATTTTCTATTATTATTAAATCACTTTTCTCTAATTCATTGCCAATATTTTCAACAAAACTTTTTCCCTCCGGCGTTTTACATTGCCGGGGATAACTTTCCAAAACAGGATAACCACTATTAACACATTCTTCAAAATTATTTATGGCTATAGGAGTTGACGCGGGCGTTAATTCTTTTTTTGAAGTTAAAACAAAAAAATAAATTCCCAAAACAACAAAAATAATAATGAGTGAAATAATAATAGATTTTTTCATAAAAAAATATAAATTTATAAATTATTTAAATAGTTTACCAGAAAAAATTTTTTTAGCAAGAGCATTAAAATAAATCCCGCCCCTTGAAAAGGGCGGGATATAATACAGTACAAATTGTAATCTGTTCTTTACAAAATCTCGTAAGTAATATCCACGGTAACTTCTATTTTATTCTCTCCTGTTTCTATTTGGGGAACTGCTCCTCCCATACCACTCGCTTGGTCAGCTTTTAACAACCCCGAATAAATAGGATAAACCGGAGTTCCACTGCTTTCACTAAAACCACTAATTTTTACTAATTTAATGCCTAAATCAGAAGCCAATTCTTCTGCTTTTGCTTTCGCTTCTTTAATCGCCTCTTTTCTTGCCTGTTTTTGAAGCTCTTCTTCTTTGTCAATAGTAAACTGCAAATCTCCGATTTGATTAGCTCCGGCATTGGTCGCTGTCTCTATAATTTCTCCAATTTTTTCCATATCTCTAATTTTCGTTTCCAGAGATTGAGTAATTTCGTATCCCACCAACACTCTTCTTCCGTTTTCATACCATTCATAACGAGGATTAATATTAAAATTAGTCGTTTTCATATCTTTACCGTCTACACCTTTATTTTTAATTGCCTCAATAACCGCATTCATTTTTTCTGTATTTTTACTCATCGCTTTATCAACTGTTTTCTCATCTGTTATCACGGAAAAATTAGTAATAGCTAAATCCGGTTTGGCATAAACCTCTCCTGTGCCAAAAACAGTAATAGTATTTCTTGATTCGTTCTCTCGACCAATATATTTTCTTTCTTCAATTTTATTTTGAATAATAACCACTCCTAAAACAATCAACACCACCAAGAAAGCGCTCAAAATAAAAATAAAAATATTAAATGTTGCCTTTTTTTCTTTTTCCATAATTTATTTTAATGGGGACAGTCCCCTTTTTTCGACCTTTGCAAACCTGTATAAATAAAGGACTATCTCGCCTAAAAATCAATTTTGACACTTTTTTTACCAAAAGAGAGTTTTAAATAATTTTGAAGAAAACAGTTCCTACCTACCTGGCACAAGCAGGGTCTAGGGTTTGACCTTCTTCAAAAAACGCCAATGGCGATGGCTCCAATAAGGTCCGGCATAATCAATACCTATGCGGCCTGTTTTTATAATATCTGATGGCTTATTTTTCTCTCCTCTGTCCTCCAGCCAGATTCTTTTACTTTTAGTTAAATCTTCGCCATAAAAAGATTTGTTTAATTTTAAATAGTTACATACTTTTCCTGGTCCGTTGGCTAATTTTAACTTTTCTTGCTTAACGACAGACAAAGATTTTTGATTTTTATATTTTAACCTTTGATTTTTATTTTCGTTTATTATCGGCTCTAATGCTCTAATAAGCACGCATTCCGGCTTCCCCTCTTTTTCAGTAGAAATATTTAATTGCCAATACATTCCGTAAACCAAATAAATATAAATATGCCCGCCAATTAAATATTCCGCTTTATTTCTCAGAGTAATTTTCCCTTTATAAGCGTGTGAAGCTCTATCTTGAGGCCCAATATATGCCTCTGTTTCTATAATTTTCCCAACAATTTCTTTCCTCCCCCATTTTCTGACAATATATTTCCCTAAAATATCTTCGGCTACATTTAGTGTTGGCTTAATATAAAAATCCCTTTTTAACTTTCTTCTCATCCTTTCATTATACTCAGCTCTATCCCCATGTCAAAGATTACCTTTCTAATTGAACCAATATTTTTTTAAATATCTCTTCTACTTCTTCTTTATATAAATATCCCTCTTTTTTATAATTGCTTACTATGGGTGTAATGGTGATATCTTCAAAAGTCATTCCTCCCTCTCTATAAGTTGATATTTTTTTCTTAGATTTGGTCAAAGAATAACAAGGCGTATCGCCCGGCGGCAAAGAATCAATCTGCCATAATAAATTGCCGGTAATAATAAAATTTTTAATTAATAAGGCCTGATAATTGATAATCCTATCTTTATAAGGTTTTGAAATTTTGGGCAGAGGGTCATATCGGTCATCAAAACCCCCTCCTACATCAGAAGGGTTTTTTGATTTTATTGGATTCGGCGGCGGGGTAGGATTTTTGCTTTCCAAACAAATAGCGTCATATCCTAAATATTTTGTTTCTTTATATTCAGCGCCTGATTTTCCTAAATTTGCCTTTTTCTCTTCTTGTAATTGTTTTTGAGCTTTTTCTATTTCTGCTCTTATTTTTTCCATTTGTTCTTTGGACATTAATTCTTTTAATTTTTTTATTTGTTCTTCGGCCATTGCTTTCTGCTCTACGGGCATGTGTTCCTTCATTTTTTCTAAATGTCCTGGCATATATTTTTCATAAATGTCTGTTTCAAATAATTCGGCAAAAGTCATATTTTCCGGCGCTCCTGGTATTTGAACGCCTCCGGGGATAGGTGCATTAAATCTTTGAGTCGGCAGTAAGGCTATATTCTTAAACGATTGTCTGGCTATTTCTTCGTTCGGATGTCGCGTTATTAAAATATCGCCGCTAAAATCTCCATCTTCAGGATAATATCCCATTGCCATTTTTTTACACAGATTGTCAATTTTTTGCGTCGCCCCCTTAAAAGGCATAAACCCACTATCAATAGCGCCTTTCATTCCTTCGCGAAAATCTTTTAATGGCGCTTTACTAGCCACGGGAATGGCCAATCTTACCTTGCTTACATTAGAGTTGGGCGAAGAAAAAATTTGGTCTTGGAACAATTTTGGATCAAGATGAGCCGCTGGATTGATATGATAAAATTTAAGATAAAAACTATCTTCTTGGGCCGAACGGGAAATTTCTTTCCAATTTTTAGGCAAATTAATTTTTAAATCTTTCAATAACATACTTAATTAAAAGGACCTACTTACCCTTGCCTATCCTGCCTATATCGGCAGGCAAACGACAGGCAGACACTCAAAATGTAAAAATTAAAATGTAAAATGATAAAAATGAATTAAATTCTATATCCCATATTCTAAATTTTAACTTTTGAACAAAATCGTGCCATTTTTAAAAAATCGCTCGCAAACCCGCATCAATAAAGGCTTCTCAGCGGTCAGTTTTGGGGGTCTGACCCCATTAATTGTGTTGTCCAAGTCTCAAGCGAACTATGAATAATTCTTTTTACAAAAACTTGACGGAGAAGTTTTAATTCGGGAATCTTGGCTATGGCTGTTTTGTATTTTAGATAATCTGGTTTTTCCAAATCTTCGTCTTTAAGATATATCGGTTCTCTTCTAAAATTTATGGCTATCATACAACGATTAATTTTTTTAACAAAATCACTTATTTCTTCTCCTTCGGGAATCCTAAAAATATAAGTGGCTTTTGCTCCTTCTTCAATAGTTGAACCTGCTTCCATAACTATAAATCTTTTTAACTCTTTAGAAATTATAGGCGCTAAAAACCAAATATATTCCCCGGTTAAATCTCCCATTAAATCCCGTTTTATGCCCATAAAAATTTGCTCTTCAGAAACTAATGTTTTTAAATAGTTATAAAATTCTTTAATCCCTATTTTTTCTAATCCTTTTTCTAATGCCTTCCAAATTTCTGGTGAAATTTCATCAAGCTTTCTTTTTTCTACAGCTTGGCCATCTTTTAATAAATCAGCTGCTTTTTTTATTGTAATCGGGTCTAAATCCGGCAAAAATTCTTTCAAAATGGTTTGTGTTTTCAAAGATAGTTCTCCTAAGGCCTCGGTTAAATTTTTACTTAAACTATCAAATTTTTCTCCAAAACGAGATAAAGATAAATTTATTGTTTCTGTTTTAATTAAAATTTGATAATCCTTAAAAGACAATTCTACAATTTCGCTAAACGGAATTCTAATAGGGTCACTTTGCTGCGGCTTTAAAACTAAAGCAGTTTCATAAATTTCTACCTCCGCTTCTCCTGATTGCTTTTCATCTCTTTCCTCGTAATCATAATATCCTTTAAATCCTGTTTTCTTTATTCCTTCATTCATTAAAAGGTCTTTTTGAATAATTTTTTGTCTAAGGTGAATAAATGTTCTTAAAAAATCATCGTATTCATAACCCAATCCTTCAATAAAAATTTTCTCGCCGTTAGGCAATAATAAACAAAGATTAAAATCTTTGGCTAAAAAATTACTTACCTCTCTTAAAGAAATAGAAATTGTTTGGCCATCTTTTGGGAAAATAACCATTTTTTCTTCATCAAGAATAATCTTCGCCTCACCCGAAGTAATTTTTTTACCCTTTTCATCAATTAAATCAAAATTCCCTTTTGTTTCAAAGAGAACTTCTAATTTTTTATCCATAATAAATTAGCTTTTTAACTTAATTTTTCTCCACAGTTGCCGCAGAATTTTATCCCGACCGGATTTTTAGCGCCACATTTTGAGCAAACAACAAGTTCTAAAGAAGCCCCGCAATTAACGCAAAATTTACCGCTTCCCGAAGGTTTGCCGCACGCTGGGCAAAGGGTTTGTTTGTTTTCAATCTCGCCAGTAAAAACTTGGGTCATCGAGGTTTTAGCTGCAATATCTTCGGCTATCTTTTGGGCTCGAGCCACGGCTATTTCCACTGCTTCTCGAGGACCGCAGCTTACACAGAGGTTAATTTGTTCATTCCAACAATTTTCACAAACCCAGTTAGTGCATTTAGGACAACGGTGAAAATGCGCTCTAGCTTCAGTCTGAGATCCCTCAAAAGCAGCATCGTGTTCTTTACGCCATTCTGGCGACATTTGCCCAAATCTTTCACTTATAGCGTCCGTTCCTCTTTCTATTCCATAACCAACATTGTATTTACCAGCTACTTGCGAAGCAGCACCGATAATACCGCCAACTGTTTTAAAAAACCCTTTCTTCTTATAACTTTTGGAGGGAATAAATTCTGTCTGATATCCTTCGCCGCAAACAGCGCAATTAAAAGTAAACTGAAAACCGGCTTCAGTAGAATCATCAGAAAAATTGTCAGTAAAAGGTTGCAACATAATAATAATAATTAGATTTTTAGAAATGAGAGTGTCTTGTATAACATTTTATTGTTTTCATTAGTAAATTGTCGACCTTGGTATAATTTAATTTTTTACTAAAATTTAATTTTTTAGCAATTTCAATCAAAGCTAATTCAATCTAATTTTTCATTACATTTAATACATCTGCCGCTTAAAGGAGGTTGTTCTTGGCCGCAATGAGGACATTTTACCAATAACCGCGCTCCGCAATCTTCACAATGGTCGCCAAAAAATGTTATCTTTTGGCAATAAGGACAAACAATTCTTAGATTCTGATTGCATTTTGGACAAATCTGCCATTCTTTTTCAATTGGTTCATGACATTTGGGACAACGATATGGGCCAAGAGGATTTGTTTTCCCACAAAATGGACAAACATTGGAATTGGGCGGGATCAACTTCCCGCAATATTTACAAGGGTGTTTATAACCAACTACTGGTTTATTGGCTTGTTCTGTCCCCCCTCCTGTATAAGGTGGAGTGGGTGGCGTTTTTTTCCTTTTTTTATTAGAACTAATTAAAATAATTATAAAAATAATAAGAAGAATTAAAGCGCCTATCCCCCCAATTATATACCAATTTAAATGAAATCTCTCAAAAATTAAAGAAACAAATATGGAGCTGGGGCTAAGGCTGGGGTTAAGTGATAACTCGGGTGTAGGTGTAGGCGTAGAAACAGAAATAGGCATAGGTGTGGGTGTGGGCGTAGGTGTAGGAGTAGGAGTAGGAGTAGGTGCAGGGGTGGGTATAGGAGTAGGAGTAGGAGTAGGAGCAGGAGTGGGAGTGAGTGTGGGAGTAAGAGTAGAAGTAGGAGTAGCGCATTTATTATCACAATCAGGCGTTTGATAACAAATTTTAGCAGTTATTTTTTGACAATCTTCTAAAGAAAGATAATCTCCTTTTAATCCGCAAGTTCCATTTTCACAAGTATAAAATTTTATTAAAGGAGCGCTACTTTTAATATCTAATTTGTAATTTAAAATTTGGTCTCCCATTTGTCCCAGACTACTTATTGCTAAAAAAACATCGGTATTAGCCGAAGGAACCAAAGAAAGCCTAAGAATCTCTCCTACGTTAGAAGTATACTCTTCATCAATTTGTGTTCTATTTAAATCAAATAATTCTAAATGCATAAGCGCTTGCACAGCGCTTGATGGAGTTACTATAAATTCATAAGTTTGTCCCTTTTTTACGGAAATTTTGAAATAATCTTTTAAATCATCCCCGTTAGCTCCTCCCCTTAAGTATCCATCATAACTTCCTGGAGTAACTGATATGGCCTCTTCAAAAATATCGCCAGCGTCCTTTTGACTATTGGCATCAAAATAGTCTTGTAAAACAATTTCTAAATTATAATAAAGTGTCTTCTCGTCATCGTCATTTTCTATTCTAATATACATTATTTGGTCGGACTTATTTAACCAAGCCGGCATATCTCCTTGTTCGCCCCATATGTTATATTGTTCTTCTCTATTATGGTCATAAAAATACACATCCCCTAAATAATACCAACTACTACCATCCTCTAAAACAAAACCACCGCTGATTTTTATTGCTTGACCACTTTTTACTTTTATCTGATAATAAAAATCAGATTTAGGAGAAATCTGCCCTTGATAAGATCCCTGTTGGATACTAACAGCGGTATCAAAATCTGTTCCCCCAGGAGGCAAAACGCTTTTAGCGTTGATTCTATCTATTAGACAAAACATCAAACATAAAATTGTCAAATTAAATACTAAAAACTTAAACCATTTTGTTTTTTTCATAGTCCTAAAAATTATTTTATATAAATTATAAATTAATTTTATTTTATTTACAAACCCATACCTGCGCCAAAGCCGCCTAATTCCATTAATCGCTGTATATATTTCATACTAACTTCTTCCGCTCGTTTTTCATCTTTTTGCAATTCTTCATCATAAGCACTCATCTCTTCTTGAGTTACGCCGTATTTTTTATACAAGGCATTCATTTTATCCGCATAAGTGCTTAAATCTCTGGCGTAAATAGAAGTATGGGCCAAAATATCAGCATAAATTTCATCAGTCATTTTCCCTTTCTTTGAAATTATTGGTTCTTCTTCTATATCTTCTTCTGTATTTTCTTCTCTTTCTGTATTTTCTTCTCCTTCTGTTATTGATTCTTCTTCTGTATTTTCTTCTCCTTTTGTTATTGATTCTTCAACAGGAGTTGGCGTGGCCTCTTCTTCACCTAGAATTAACCCACCCCCCGAAATTAAACTGCCATATAATGCTGATAATTCTGCCCAACCTCCTTCACTTCCTTCTGTTTGGCTATATGCCTTTTCAATCGCTTGGCTATTACAAGATTGTCTTAATTCGGCATCTTCTATGTATTGGCAAACACTTTCGTCGCGATATAAAACAGCGATTATAGTATAACACAAGTTTAAATCATTTATGTCCTCAGCGCTTTTTTCACAACTATCTATGGCTTCTTTTATACTCGGCACTTTTTCTCCGGTTTGCTTGGCTAATTCATCTATTAATCTTTCGCCTCCGCCAAATTCACTTATAATTTCTTTTGAACTTAATCCTAATTTTCCCTCTCTACCAAAACCCTTAATAAATAAACCGGCAGCCGCTAAAATTAAAATTACAATAATAATTATGTTTACTGATTTTTTCATAAAAATTATAAATATAAAATAAATATTTGAATCCGACCTTTATTTTTTATTATCTAATAAAAAATTAATAAGTCACTTCTAAAAATCCTTTATTTACATTGTTTATAGAAAAAGTTAGAGTTAGAAAATAGCCGGGTTTATACATTGTTAATTGATAATTTGTTTCGTCTTGCGTTTTATAACCAAGCTCTTCAAGATAATTTTTAACCGCAATTTTGTCTTCGGCTGTTACTTGTCGAGGAAAAACATATTCAAGCATTGTTCCTCCCATATTATCGGTCATTTTAACTGGCGGATTATAAAATTCATTAGCAAATAATTGCTCTAAAATAGGAAGAAGTTCATTATGAATAACTCTGCTTTTATCGTTAATTGGCTCAACGGGAATGGCTCTTTCAAAATTAATTTCTATGGAGTTTCTTTTGCCTGAAGATACGCTAGTGGTGTTTTGTAAAGGGGAATTATAAATTTCTACTTTCGGAGTTACAGGATAAGGAGTAGATTTAGAACTGCTCAAAGAAGCAAGCGTCGTAATTTTATATTGCTTGTAAGGAGAAAATTCCGGTTGGCGATTAGTTAAAACTATTTGATAAGGATCTATTTGAAGATTTAAATCATTAGAAA
This sequence comes from Parcubacteria group bacterium ADurb.Bin159, assembly GCA_002070355.1. Taxonomy (NCBI): domain Bacteria; species Parcubacteria group bacterium ADurb.Bin159. Next base: position 66,686 of record MWDC01000001.1, read on the forward strand.
TAACATAGGGAGTCATTATCTCGGTAATAATTTTACCATTATAATCAATTAACCAGCCATTATTATTTTTAACATTGCCACTGGCGTCTATTTTAATTAAAAGGCCATCAATATAATAAGTAATGCTGTTTGATATAATTGATTGAGTAACATTAGTTTCATATTCACCGCCAATAATCGCCCCGTTGTCCGATGTGGCTTTCAAAACATAATTAATTACTCCTCGATGCGGCATTGCCACTTTGTCCCAAATAATATTTAAATTCTCATCCATCTTCATCATAAAAATACCATGTCGGGAAAGATCATTCATTTCTTTAACCGCTTCTTGAATTTTTTTCCAATCTTCCCGCGACTCTTGGGTTTTATCTTTTTCATCTTTTAATTCTTCCACTTCTCCATATTTATCAGTATATGATTTTTTTAAATCTTCAATAATTTTTATTTTTTCCCGATAACCTTCATCAGCCCAAGTAATAGGACCAGCCATTATTAAATTATTATCATTAGTGGAAATTAAAGAAAAATCTGTTGCCCAATAAGACCAATCATTAACACTCATAGTTATTTTTTTTACCCACTCTAAATTACCAAAAGCATCAAATTTTAATCCTAAATAAATCTCCGGACCATAAGGCCAATCTTGGGATTGTATTGAAGAAGAATCGGACACTAATGAATCGCCTAATACTCTAGATCCTAAAACTAAATAACCATTATCTTTGGTTTGAATTAATCCTTCAACATTAGTTGCCTTCATGTGGCCTTCTATCGGCTGTAATTCAAAACTGTCATCGGATTTTTTTATGGGCATAGAAAGGGATAAAGGTATGGATTCTAAACTTTTTGCCCATTCTAAATTAAAATTTTCATCGAATTTAACTATCGCCGGATAAGAACTGCTAATACCAAAAGAAAAATCAACCGGCTGAGGAATGTCTTTAACCCAAACATTGCCTACCATAGCATAACCGCCATTAGTAGATTTAATTAAATAGGAATCGTTTTTACGAGAAATAAAATTTTTTATATTTTTTGCCCATTCCAAATTGCCATCTTTATCAAACTTAAAAACTTTAAGCGAAGCATAGGGCAAATCTTGATAAACATCAGGGTCTTCTCCTCTATTATCCGGAGAAGGGTCAACAACAGGAGCGTAAAATAAAAATCCGTTGTCATCGGTTTCTATTAAAGAATTTCTGGCATCTTCTACAAAAGCGGTAAATGATTTATTCCAAAGCATATTGCCGTTTTTATCTAATTTAGTGAACATTATTTTATCCAATTCTAAATCAGCGGTCATAATTTCTTTTTCGGTAATAAAACCACCAACTTTAGAAACCATCAAATAACCACCATTTTTTAATTCAATAATAGACTGAACATCTTCATCTCCAGTAGGAGATAAAGGGGTATTACCAGGCCAATTTTTTGTTTTTAAAAATTTTAGCCATTCTATGTCAGCTGAAGAATTAAGTTTAGCCACAAAGCCGTCTGGCGGAACAAACACAATATTAGGGTCAGTCATACCCGAAATAATATAACCACCATCTTTTGTTTGCCAAGCGCTTTTAATTCTCGTGAAAACTAAAAGTCGATACGATTTAGCAAAAGTAGTATTAGCAAAATGTAAAACAGGCTCTACGGGTATATTCAAAATTAATTTTTCTTCCCCCGAAATTACCTTCTCTCCTGTTTCATAAATTTCATTAGGTTCAATCTCAATAACATTTTCCATGGCTAATCGATTATCATAAAAAGTATCAAGAGAAGGAATCGGTCTTTTCTTACCATTTTCTATTAAATATATTCCCGCTTCTCCTTTGTATTTAACTAAAGTTCCATCAGGATGAATATCAGTTCTTTCTATCATCTCCCCCATAGGATAAGCAAATTTGTCTAAAAGGTCATCGGGTATCCAAATAACTTTTTTCCATTGCGGGTCCTTAAAAAGGGACTGATAAACATCAGAAGATTTAATAGGTCTCAACTTTCCATTTTCTACATAAAAAACCGCCGCTGCGGTTTTACCATATAAACTTGTAGTTGTGCCACGAAAAAGAGAGCCGTCACGAAAAGGTATCGGCTCTCCTTCTGTATAATTTGATAAATCTGAAACTATTTTAACGGTAGAAAAATCTCTGGGTAAACCCCAAGAAAGATAAACGCTAAGATGAGGGAAAACCCTCTTTTGCCCGTTCATAATAAGATAAAGAGCGGGATTATCTTTAGTTCTTACCAAATCTCCTTCTTTAATATCTTGCGCTTTGACTAACCCACTGAAACATAAAACTGAAAAGAAAAATCCTATTAAAATTAGGCTGAAAGTTCTTAAATTTTTGTTAATCATAAATTATTTTTACTCTCTTTAAAATAATTAAAAACCGTCTCTCTGATAATAGCGGTATATCTTTTATGGGTAAAATCAATTTATTGTCCTGTTAATTCGTCCATTCTTTCCACAATTCTTGGTATTAACTCTGCAGCTCGAGGCGAATTGGCAAAAGCGTTATATTCCTCCGCAGTTACTCCTTTTTCTTTAAGTAATCTTTCCAAACCGCCATCTTCTGCCAACCAATTAATATCTCCCTGAGATAAATGATAACCATTTTGTGCGGTTATTTCCACATATAAGTCATCAGTCATTTCTGTTACAGGAACTTCTGCTGACTCTTCCGTAGGAACTCCTCCCATTCCTTCCGTTGGAACTTCTCCTGTTTCTTCCATAGGAGCCTCTTCTATCCCTTCCATAGGAACTTCTCTCATTTCTCCCATAGGAATTTCCACTTCTTCTTCGGGGGTTATTTTTTTGGTAGAACTGCTGGCAATAGCCATTATTAAAATAATTACCAAAACTACCACTAAAATAATAATTAAAGTTTTTTTAGATTTTGAATCCATACAATTTTAATTAGATAAAAAATTAAATCTGATTTTTTCGACCTTTACACTTTACTGCTAATTAAAACTTAAATTGTTCTCCTAATTTCCCTAGTATAGGCAATGGCTTTTGTAAACCTTTAGCTGCGTTCATAATTCCCAAAATCATTAAAACAAACACACCAATATCCAAAAGTGTGGCGATTATGCTCAATTGCCAAGGGAGAATCCAACTGACAATACTTACCACTATCCAGGCTAAAAATATAACTAAACCTTGTTTAACATGATATTTAACAAATGGGTCTTTCTTGGCGTCGGTTAAAAGTGGAATAAAAAAAAGAATATAAGCAACAATGGCCATCCCCGTATTTTTCTCTTCTGTTTTAGTTTTTAATGGCTCACTTGGCTGACCAGGATTTTGAGAAGGAGTTTCTTCAAAAGAAGATTTCTCTTCAAATGATGGAGTTGTTTCTTCCATATAATTTTGCTTAATTTTATAAATTATATTTCGACCTTATAAATATTATAAAATTAAAATAAATAATGTAAAGGGGGATAATTTTATTATTTAAAAATTAACCTTTTCTTGCATTCTTCTTCTCCTAAAATTTGCATAATTTGATACAAATCAGGAGTTTTGGTTCTGCCGGTAATAGCAAACCTTATCACTTGGGCTATCTCCCCAATATGCCCTCGATATTTATCTTTATTGTTTTTATATGTTTTTATGTCCGGGGCAAAATTGAAATTAGCGGCAATTTGTTTGATTTTTTCTAACCATTTTTCTCGGGAATCATTAAAATCAAATATTTTTTTATATTGCCCAATAATCTCTTTTATCTCTTCCGATTGAAGCACGCTTTTGAAATTAGCCCAATCCTGAGGAACAAATTTTTCTTTTATAAAAAAAGCAAATGTATCTTTTACTTCTGACCAATGGCTAATATCTTTTCTTGGTTTCTCCCCTCCCCGTTCAATAGAAAAAATAGCCAGCCAATATTTTTTATCTTTTTTTAAAATCCTTTTAAAATCATTATCGTATTTTGAAGCCCAAGCTAAAACTTCTTTATATACTTCTTCTGCCTTAATTTTTGAAATAATTTCTTTGGAAATATCATCTAATTTTATTTTATCAAAAAGCGGACCGTTGCTTGCTGATAAACCCTTTAAAGATAATTTAAATTCAGTATAGGGCTTATCTGGATTATTTTTTCTCCAATCCTCAAAGTCCGAATTTGCTAAATTCATTAAATATTCTATAACGGCAATTTTCGGATATCCTTCTTTGTCATAAAAAGAAATATTAGCTTCCGGATCTTTTCTTTTAGATAACTTTCTTTTGCCACCCGATTCATCTATTTTATTAATTGGAGCAATATGACCATAATTTGGACGCTCCAAATTTAACGCTTCAAACAATTCATAATGTATCGGCACTGATGACAACCACTCGTCACCGCGAAAAATATGTGTTGTTCCCATAAGATAATCATCAATTACGTGGGCGAAATGATAGGTGGGCAAACCATCAGATTTCATTATAACCACATCTAAATCGTTTTCCGGCAATTCTAGCCATCCTTTAATAAGGTCATTATGGATAAATTTATTTTTATTATTGCCCAATGACTTAAATCTAATAACATACGGCTTATTTTTAACTAACATTTTTTTCACCATTTCTTCATCCGCCTCTCTCCATTTAGCCCACTTGCCATAATAGCCCGTTCTTACTTTTAATTTTTCTTGTTCTCTTCGCATTTCTTCTAACTCTTCCTCTGTGCAAAAACAAGGATAAGCCCGGCCAATTTCTATTAAATATTTTATAAACGCTTTATAAATTTCTTTTCTTTTTGATTGCCGATAAGGACCATAATTTCCCTTTTCTTTTCCGTTAATATCTTCTCCCTCGTCTGGCGATAAATTAAATTTGTCCAATGATTCAATAATAATTTTGTAAGCATCTTTAATTTCTCTTTTTTTGTCCGTATCTTCTATCCGCAAAAAATAAACTCCGTTTGTCTGATGAGCAAAACGTTCGGATATAAGAGCGGTATAAATGCTCCCTATATGCATAAAACCAGTAGGACTCGGCGCTATTCTGGTCACCATTGCCCCTTGAGGCAATTTTCTTTTTGGATATCGCTTAAAAATCTCTTCTCGATGGGGACAGTCCCCAAAAAACGACCCCAAAAAGCTCGCATCAATATTAGCTTTTCTAGAAGAACTTTTGAATTTAGGGCTGTGAACCCTAAATTTATTTCTTTTAATATTTTTTATTATTTTTGCCATAATTTATTATTTATCCTAAAGTAAAAATGTTTTTTAACCCTAAAACTTTATTTTACACATTTACATATTCAATTTGCCTTATTTTCAAGATACTCTGTTTTCGAGATTTGTCAATTTATATTTGAGATACAACAAAAACAGGGCTTTCCTTGTTTTTACTAATTTTAAAAGGCGCCTTAAAAGACGCCTTTGGCTCTAACTATTATGTGTATGCTCGATATTATTGTGAACATTAGAGCAGTAACAAAGTAGCTCCAATAGAGAATTCCCACGGGCCAAGACCAAGGAATACCTGTTAACAACAAAAGTTTGGGAAGGAGAAATTTTAGTCCTCCCCAATATATTCCCACTCCCACAAACGGGATAATCCCTATAAAAGAAATCAAATACAGGATTATCCCTACTAACAGCATTCCTAAAAGATGATCAAACGTCTTTCCATAAACGAAATAGCCTACCAAGGACATTATTACAACCAATAATCTAGGGAATGACATTATCACCTTTATTTTCCCTATTTTCCCGAGCATACTGCTGCTACTTTCTTTGCTTTCCATGAATACCTCCTTTTTTTTGTTTTTTTTTAATTTTAAAATTTACTTTAATTTTTTAAAAATATTAATATTCCAACCCCCCATCTTCACTTACAACATTTATTTTGATTTTTAATAAAATTTTTTATAGAGCGATTGTATGTTTTCTCTATCTCGGGCGAAAAATAACAAGCAGGCAATTCATCGCTTTTTCGATGGTATCTTATGCAATCACAGCATATTCCTTTTCTCGGACATCCAGGATAAGTACAAGGACAATTTTTTGAATTTATTTCTTTTTTACACTCTGCCATATTTTTTGCGAATTAAAATATACAAATTACTAACAAGTTAAATGGAAAAAGCCGGTAATTCTTTTCCCTTCTTCTTGTAATTTATTATATTTTTTTATTGCTTTACCCGTCTTATCCACGATTAGGTTAATTTGCTTTTCTTTTGCTTTATTCTTAATCTCAGGAGAAACTTTAGCTACACCCCAAGCTCCTGTGCCGATAATAATTGCCTGCGGGTTCTCTTTAAAAGCGTTTTCTATATCATTCTCATCAATAAAATGAGATTCTTTCCTCCACCAAGAACGTATTTCTCCTTTCCCATCAATCTCTACATCTTCTTTGTATATTTTTCCATCAATTTTTATTTGCCCAAAAGAATAATCTTCTATCATATTTAATATGGAAAATTTCGCTCTTTTAAATTATAAAAACTTTACAAATTTATTATTTTTATCAACTAAAATAATCTTCGGCTTGATTCGTTTACCGGTAAGTTCAAATCCCATAATAATAATTTCATCGCCTTTCTTAATCAAATGGCAAGCCGAACCATAAATAATTATTTTCCCGCTATTTTTTGCTTCTTCTATCACATAAGTTTCCAATCTCGCGCCGTTGGTATTATCAACTACTAAAACCTTTTCTCCGGCCAATATACCTACTTTTTTTATTAAATCTTTATCTATACCTATGCTTCCCACATAATTTAAATTTTCTCCGGTCACTATTGCTTTATGAATTTTAGATCTTAATATCCACCTCATATTATTAAAAATTGAGAATTTTCTACTTTTAGTTTACTCTTTTTTTTTAATTTTGTCAATTTAATTTAAAAAGGTGTTTCACCAACACCTTTTTGAAAACTCCCTCCTGCTTCTTTTCTCCCTTTCTTTTCGGGGGATCAATGATTCTCCGCGAGAATCGAGAATGGTTAAAATGTTTTTTAAAAATTCAGAGACATATGTTTTCCAGCCCACTGGATACATCAGGGGATGTTTTTTAATCTTTTTAAACCCATAAGATTTTAAAATAACCGATAGCCTGATCGTGTGCGTCCAATGAGAAATAATGACTATCTCTACCTTATCAATCTTTATCCCTTTTTCTTGCAGAACCCTCTTCATTTCTTTTACGTTCTGCCATGAATCCAATGACCTGTCTTCAATCCAAATTTTCTCTGGCTGAATTCCATAATTGTCAATTAGATAATCCTTCATCAATTTTGAGGCGGGTTCTGTCTGCAAAAAAGAAGGTAAAAATATTCCACCAGTGCAAAAAAGTACATCTACTTTGTTGTTCAAAAACAATCTTGCTCCTTCGTCGCACCGAATCTTTGTATCCACGGTGGTCAACATATTTTGCCTTATCACCCTCACCCCATTTACTACTTCATATCCAATTCCGCACGAAGGGACAAATCCTATTTTCATCTAATCCTCCTTTTGTTGTTTAAGTTTTAATTGTTTTTTGATTTAATTATTTGATAATATAACAAAAATTGGAAAAAAGTCAAGCTAAATAAAAATTTAGGGTTCACAACCCTAAATTTGAAAATTCGTCCTAAAAGCCAATGTTTATGCGGGTTTGCGGAGGTCGATTTTTGGGGACTATCCCCCGTTTAAATTTATTCCTTGCAACAATCTAAAATTTTTTGGACAACTTTGCCTAATTTAGAAAAAATTGAAACTTTTTCGTTTTCATCTAAATTTATTTCCCCATCACTATTTATTGCCTTTACATCTTTAACATCAATTAAATTTAAATTAATCCCCCAAAAAATATTCCACAAATCATAACTTTTTTTAAACAATTCTTCTGCTTCCTCTTTTCGCCCTTCATTTAATTTTTTAGTGCCCACTTCCATAAACCTCATAGAAGCACTGAGTAAATGTTTAGATATACACCATATTTCTCCTTCGGGATTTTTAACAATTTGGGCTAAATATTTTTTTCTTAATTCTCTTGTCTCATTTAAAATTTCTAAATATTTTTTATCGTTTGTTTTATTATATGTAAAAAATAAATGCTCTTCAAGGCTAATTAAATTCATAATCGCTACTGCCAAATCTTCTTTAGAAGAAAGATCTATTTTGTCGCTTTCTTTAAAATCTTTAATTTTTTTAAATAATTCTTCTAATTCCATATATTAATAACAAATTAAAGCCATAATAAGGCTGCCCAAAATTAATAAAGACAAGGGTAAAATAACTTTTTGATAAGGAAAAGCCGCTTTGCCCCCTCTTTTAGACCTTAAATATTTATCCCATAAAATCCCCATAGCGGCTATTATAACACCAACAATGGAACCAAAAATTAAACGATTTATTCCTAATATAGTCATACATCCTTCCAGTAAACCGATATAATGAAATGGGATAAAAACCAAAAGCCACCATGCCAAAGTTAAAAGTGCTAATCCTATTAATGGTTTTTTTGTCTTTTTTTTATATAGCCAACGCCAAGTCCAAATAGCTAAAGCTAAAATCAGGGCTCCAATCCAAATACCGGAAATAACATCATCAACTTTAAGCCACCGTGACAGGCCTACGCCAGCGGCTATACCTATAGTGCAAACAGGACACATAATTTAAATAATTTTTCAATTTTACTACAAGGGGGGTCAACAAATTAAAGCTCTTCTTTCTGGAATTTTATTTCCTGCGTTTCATCTAATTTTCTAAGAAGTTTAGTTAATTCTGCCACATGCTCTTTTTCGTCATTTCTAATATGACTTAAAATTTTTTTGATTTCTTCTTCACTCGCTTCATCTATATGCTCTTGATATTGATTAATGGCTCCCAATTCTCCTATTAAATCCTCTCTTAAATTTTTTAAATCTCTATTGTTCATATAATATATGTTTTATATTTTAACGACCTTTTATTTATTTTATATTATAACAAATTTTAATAATTAGCAAAATAAAAACCAATTAATATGCTTTGGCGAAAATAACTTTTTTTGATGCTCTTTTCCCACAAACAACACACTTGCTCTCTTCGCTTTTTTCTTTCTCATCTAATATGCATCTAATGGTGGCGGTAGTTTCTTCTTTTACTTTGTCCTCGCATTTTGAATCACCACACCAATAAGCATTTATAAAACCATCTTGTTCGCTTTTAGTAAATCTGTTTTTTAAATCTTTATAAGAATTTACCTGAACAGTTAATTCTTGGCTATATTGTTTAGCGCGATTATAAAGATTTAATTGTATATCATCTAATAAAATCTTAATCTCTTTAATTAAAGTGTTTATGTGAATTTCTGTTTTTACTCCTGTATCACGCCTTACTGCTACCACAGTATTATTTTTAACATCACGAGGGCCAATCTCAATCCGCAAAGGCGTGCCTTTCCTCTCCCATTCATAAAATTTTGAACCCGGCCGTTTATCTCTCTCATCAATATAAACATTATAATTTGTTTCTGAAATTATTTTGTCGGCTGTTTCCTTGGCTTTAGCCACAATAGGTTCTTTCTCGTAATTCTTATCCCAAATAGGCACTATAACTATAGGAGTAGAAGCAATTTTAGGCGGCAAAATTAATCCTTTATCATCACTATGTGTCATTATTAATGCTCCAATAACCCTTGTGCTCATTCCCCAGCTTGTTTGCCAAACATATTGCTCTAACCCCTTTTCGTCGGCAAATTTAATATTAAAAGCTTTAGCAAAATTTTGACCAAGCATATGAGAAGTGGCTAATTGCAATGCTTTGCCGTCCTGCATCATTCCTTCTATGGTGGCGGTATAAACCGCCCCGGCAAATTTTTCATTTTCAGTTTTTATCCCCGTAATTGCCGGAATGGCCAAATAATCCTCCACAAAATTATGATAAAGTTCTAATATATCTCTGGTCATTTCGTCTGCTTCTTTTTTTGTAGAATGAGCAGTGTGCCCTTCTTGCCATAAAAATTCTGTAGTTCTTAAAAATGGTCTTGTTCTTAATTCCCAACGCATTACATTAGCCCATTGATTTAATATCAAAGGAAGATCTCGATAAGATTGTATCCATTTGGCATAGGTGTGATAAATTATCGTTTCCGAAGTTGGTCTAATAATATACGGTTCCTCTAACAATCCAGCGGGAATTAGTTTTTTATCCTTTGCCACTAAACGATGATGTGTAACCACAGCGCATTCTTTGGCAAATCCCTTTACATGTTCAGCCTCTTTTTCAAAAAAACTTTTGGGAATAAGAAGGGGGAAATAAGCGTTTCTTACCCCTTTTGATTTAAGCATAGCGTCTAAAATTTTTTGCACATTCTCCCATATAGCATAACCGTTTGGTTTAAAGACAATGCAACCCTTTACCGGTGAATTCTCGGCAAGTTCAGCTGCTTCTATTATGTCCAAATACCACTCTGAATAATTTTTAGACCGCGGAGTAATTTTGTATTGACATTCTTCTTGTTCCATTTAATAAATATTAATTATCTAAATTAAAACTTTTGACATCCTATTCCTCTTCAGCGGAAACACATTTATGGGCTAGGCATTGAACAGCAGGGGCAGGAACGCAGAGGTCAATCATTTCGCTGCATTGCTTGCTGTAAATATCCATTTTTTTGTAAAACTGGTCCTTGTCAACTGCTTTGTTTATAAAATGATAACAACCCCAATCAATATACTCTCCTCCTAATATTAAAATATCACAATCAGAATCGGTTTCGCAATAATTGGCATTTTTAATATCGTTCTCAATATTATTATACATTTCTTTACAAGATAAATTTTCAAAAAATGATAGTTGCTGAACGGTTAAGGAATGTTTAATTTTATCAAATTGTTTTATTAAAGACGCACGGTCAAATTCTGAAATAGTGCCTTCCGGATAATTAGCAATATTAGTGGAATGAATAAAATAACGCACCGCAAGACATGGATGAGTCCCCGGCAATGCCCAAACTTTTTCTTCATAAAAATTGCCTGCTGCTCCTTCGTTTGTTGAAGCGAAAGAATAATAAATGCCATTTTCATTTATAGTTTGAACATCGGTATTACCATAAATAAACAATCCAGCATTGCAATTTCTAACTGCTGGAATTATTTCTACTGAAACTCCGGTATCATAGCTTGATAAATTAGTGCCAAGAGCAAGGGTTTCCGGAATAGTAAATTTGACACCTGATATATTTTTATCCGGCCCAAGCCCTTGATATTTATAAGAAGTATCTACTAAATAATCAGCTGGATAGCGAATAGTAAAACCTGCTGCTTCGTCTAAATAACTATTAGGTAAGTCATTTACATACTCAATTCGACTGTAACAATTTTCTTGACTATTAGCTTCATCAAATCCTTGAATATTTTCGCAGGCTTCTTTAGCTTTTTCTTTATCATAAGTAGAAACAACCTCTGCGATATATTCAAAACAACTATCTTTCTTGGGAACATTTTCCATTTCTGCGCATAATTGCATAGCCTTTTTGAAATCGGATTTTTCTGAATCGGAATTTATTGTCTCCATCATTTCATAAAAATTACAGATATTTTTTCCGTAAATCAATTTACATTTAAGACGAGAATTTAACAACAGCCAAACGCCCCCTATTAAAAACAGCGCGATAAATAAAATAATAATAATTTTTTTATTCTTGCTCATTTTTCAAATTTATTTAATTTTTGTTTTTAAATCTTTTAAATATTACTTTTAACTTTTCGGCGATGGCTGTATAACTTTATATTATAAAATTTTATAAAGTTCGTCAACATCTAATAATGTATAAAAAGAAAAATTTAGGGTCCACAACCCTAAATTTAAAAATTCGTCCTGAAAGCCAATGTTAATGCAATGTTTCTGTGGTCTCTTTCTGGGGACTGTCCCCAAATAGTGTGCCTCTTGATAGTGTCCTGTTTAGCGCCCCCATTCGTTTATTTCTTTTTTTAGGAAAATTTCAATGCTTCTAAAATTACAGAGGCAACTTTATGAGGTTTAATTAGTTTCAAGCAGGTCAATTCTTTACAACTTTTCTTCTGACAATTTTTACAAGGCAAACTACAGTAAAAGAGATGTAGCCTTTTTGTGAACGGTCGCCAGCGAACAGGATCATTGGCAGCCGAAAAGATAGAAACAACCGGTATATTTAAGGCTGCAGCTAAATGCCCGGGACCAGAATTTACACCAATAAAAATTTTAGCCCAGGCAATTAAAGCGGCTAAATCAGATAGATTGGGATTAATAACCTGAATTACATTAGAATCATTAATACCTTTGGTTATTTGCTTAATCAAGTTTTCCTCACCTTTACCAACAACCAAAATAATCTTTACTGGGGCAGAATTGAGTAATTCCTTTATTAATTTATGCCAATGGGCAACAGGCCACATTCTAGAAGGATCCCTGCTGCCGGGATGCATTATAATTAACACATCATTTTTGCGAACACCCTTTCTAAATAAAAAATTATTAGCCCATTGCCTTTCTTCGGCTAAAAGGGGCCAATTTAATTTAATATTTTCTTTCTCTATTTCAATGCCTAATAGCTCCAGAAGATCCAAATAGATAAAAATTTGATGCTGCTTTTCGTTCAAAACAGGCACATCTGTTAAAAAGTTACCTAAACCTCCGTGATCATAGCCAATTCTTCTTTTTATTCTAGCCAAAAAAAGTAAAAGAATAACTAAAGGATCGCCCTTCGTATCAAAGGATAGATCATATTTTCTTTTCTTTAAGGTTTGAATTAATATAAAAAAAGAGATAAAACTCTTAAAAAAATCTCCCTTTTTTCTCTTTTGGTTTCCCCAAAAAGGCAAAAAGCTAATAACCCTGTTTACGCTTTTTATTCTTTTAAAAACATTTTCTGAATATGGATTAGTTAAAACATCTATTTCCGCTTTTTCAAAACGACTTTTTAAAATACTTAAAAAAGGAGATAGCAATATAGCATCTCCTATATGACCAAAATTAACTATTAAAATTTTTGAATAATAATTTTTGTTAACAACTTTTCTTTTGGGAAGCCATTTTAGAAACCAATCAATAATTGAAAAAAGAATGGTCAACCCTCGTTTTTTGTAGACGTATTTTACCATCTTATAATTCTTACAAAGTAAAATTACAATGTCCTATGAAGCGTCACTAAGCAAGTCTTAAATTTCGAACAAAGCGAGAAATTAAGGTTCTGCCAAGTAAAGCGAAGTGCGGCACTTATTCAATTATCTCTAATCGGTTAGGAAAATTTGTTAATATCCTAAACAATATTTACCTGCTCTCTAAAGATAAATCAATGCCAACTGCTCCTTTTATTTTATTTAGGCCGCAGTCTACATCTAAAATTTTTAATTTTGAATTTTGTCTAATTATAAACAACAATCTCAATTGACAAAATTCAAATAATCTTGGCGAAGTTTTTCCACTGGTCCATCGCCACCTATTATTTTACTATTCATCGCAAAATTGTAAAGATTTTAAAAATTTAGGGTCCACAACCCTAAATTTAAAAATTCGTCCTGAAAGCCAATGTTAATGCAATGTTTCTGTGGTCTCTTTCTGGGGACTGTCTCCGACTCCTTATATGTCCCCGACTCCTTATACAACAAATTGACTATTATATAAAGAAGCATAAAAGCCATTTCTGGAAATCAGTTCTTCATGTGTCCCCTGCTCAACAATACTGCCATCACGAATTGCTAAAATTAAATCAGCATTTCGAATAGTGGAAAGCCTGTGAGCAATAATAAAACTTGTTCTACCTTTCATCATTTTATCCATTGCTGCCTGAATAATTATTTCTGTACGGGTATCAACAGAGCTTGTTGCTTCATCTAAAATTAACATTGGAGCATTAGCCAGCATTGCCCGAGCTATAGTTAAAAGTTGTTTTTCACCCTGAGAAATATTATCGGCTTCCTCGCTAATTTGCATTTGATAACCTCCTGGCAGAGTACGAATAAAATGATCGGCATAAGCTGCCTCTGCGGCTTTAACTACTTCTTCATGAGAGACGTTTTCCTTGCTATAAGCAATATTCTCTTCAATTGTGCCATTAAATAGCCAAGTATCCTGCAATACCATACCAAAAAGTTTTCTTACATCAGACCGCTTCATTTTTCTAATATCTATCCCATCAATTTTAATAGCTTCGCTATTAACATCATAAAAACGCATCAAGAGATTGACTATAGTTGTTTTGCCTGCTCCAGTTGGTCCTACAATAGCAACTTTTTGGCCGGGCTTAATAGTAACGTTAAAATCTTTAATAATCATTTTCTCGGGCGTATAACCAAAAAACAAATGGATAAAATCTACTGCGCCCTTTACTTCTTTTAAAATAACAGGATTAGGAGTTTCTGGCGCTTCATCTGCTTCTTCTAAAAACTCGAATACTCTTTCTGCAGCAGCTGCTGTAGATTGAAGCACATTAGCAATGCTAGCAGTTTGGGTAATAGGGCGAGTAAATTGAGTCATATATTGTATAAAGGCCTGAATACTACCAATGCTCATCCTCCCCTGAATAGCCAACCATCCTCCCAGTACTGAAATAGCAACAAATCCACAATTCTCAATAAAATTTATTATAGGATGAAGAAGACTTGAAAAAAAGTGAGATTTCCAAGCGTTCTCATAAAGTTTATTGTTAATTCTATGAAAAATAGAGATTGACCTCTGCTCGCCATTAAAAGCTTTCACTATTGTATGACCGGAAAACATCTCTTCAATGTGGCCATCAATTTTCCCTAATGAAACTTGGTGATTAAAAAAATATTTTTGCGATTTTTTAACAACAAAACTTGTTAAAAAGAAACTAAGAGGCAAAATTACGACTGCCACTAATGTTAGCTGCCAACTTATTATAACCATCATAACAAGAATACCGATAATAGTAGTAGTGGCACTAACAATTTGAATTAAACTCTGGTTAAAGCTTTGGCTTACTGTATCTACATCGTTTGTTACACGACTCAAAATATCACCATGGCTTCCTTGGTCGAAATAACGCAATGGTAATTGATTTATTTTTTGAGAAATATTCTTTCTTAAATTAAATGCTACTTTTTGAGTAACCCCTGCCATAATCCACCCCTGAAGATAGCTAAACAAGACGTTTAATAAATAAATTCCAATTAGTATTTCTATTAAACGAATAATTGCCGCAAAATCGATACCACTCCTTTGAGAAAAATTGGAACCTCCTGTCTGTATGCCCGCAACAATTTTATTAGTAATGTCCCCTAATATTTTAGGAGTAATAACGCTAAAAATAGTACTAAGTATTGCAAACACTAAAACTAAAATAATTGAAACATGGTATGGCTTTAAATATTTTATAAGTTTACGCATCGTGCCTTTAAAATCTTTGGGCTTTTCAACTGCTCCACGCATTCCTCTACCACGACCTCTGCCCATACCAAAACCACCTGGCCTTGGCCTTTTAGGAGGTAAATTAGTTGGAAAATTATTTGGTTTTGAAACAGATTCTTTAGACATATTTTAAGCTAAACCTTCTTCTAATTTTTCTGGGGGAAGTTGAGAAAAGGCAATTTCTCTGTACACAGCACAATTACGAAGAAGTTCTTTATGGGTTCCTTGCCCCACTATTTTTTTATCATCTATCACAATTATCTTGTCAGCGTCCATTATAGTACCAACTCTTTGGGTAACAATAAGAATCGTCTTACCTTTTGCTTCTCGCCGAAGAGCACTTCTTAAAGCAGCATCTGTTTTAAAATCCAAGGCAGAGAAACTGTCATCAAAAAGATAAAGTTCAGGATTTTTTGCCAAGGCTCGAGCAATTGCCAAACGTTGCTTTTGCCCTCCAGAAAGATTAGCACCAGCCTGAGCAACAGAACTTTCAAATTTCTGATCTAATTCTTTTATAAACTCAAAGGCCTGAGCCGTAGCCGCAGCCCGAAAAATTTCTTCTTGAGTAGCATTTGGAGTGCCATAGGCAATATTTTCTTTAATTGTGCCAGAAAAAAGCATGGCTTTTTGAGAAACATAACCAATGCGTGCCCGTAAATCTTCTTGTTTCATATCGCGTATATCTACATCATCAACTAAAATCTGCCCCTCTGTTACATCATAAAAACGAGGAATAAGATTAATAATAGTAGATTTACCGCTTCCCGTGCTGCCAATAAAAGCAGTGGTTTGGCCGGGAAGAGCAACAAAAGAAATATTATGTAAAACTGGTTCAACGGCTCCTGGATAGGCAAAAGTAACATTTCTAAATTCAACTTTTCCGCCTCGCTTAGGAGCTTTAACGGGATTCACCGGGTCTTTTATTTGAACATCTGTTTCTAAAACTTCAACAATTCTATTAGCCGAAACAGAGGCTCTCGGAATAGCAATAAAAATAATTGAAATCATTAAAAAAGCGAATACTGCCTGCATTGAATATTGTAAAAACGCAAGCATGCTTCCAATTTGAAGAGTACCTAATTCAATTTGATGAGCGCCAAACCAGACAATGGCTATCATCATAAAATTCATAATAAGCATCATCGCTGGTTGAAGTATTATCATTAAACGATTAACAAAAAGATTAAGCTGAGTAAGATCTTTATTCACTTTATTAAATCTTTCTTCTTCGTGCTTTTCTTTATTAAAAGCCCTTATTACTCTTAAACCGTTAAGGATTTCTCGGGTCACTAAATTTAATTTATCTATTAATTTCTGAATCAGGCTAAATTTTGGGATAATTATTTTAAAAAGCAAGGCAATTACAAAAATTAAAGCAACAACGGCAACTGCCATAATCCAAGTCATCGAAGGAGCTAAGCGATAAGCCTTAATAGTAGCGAGAATACCTATTAGTGGAGCCATTATGGCTAACCGAAAAAACATTGTAAGTACCATCTGGATTTGTTGCACATCATTGGTAGTACGAGTGATAAGAGAGGATGTTGAAAATTTATTAAATTCAACAAGAGAAAAACTTTCTACCTTAGTAAATACTGCATTTCGCAAGTTTTTAGCGAACCCCGCACCAATCCTTGAAGATAAATAATTCACGCCAACCGTCGCCAACCCACCACCGATGGCAACTAATATCATAATTAAACCTGTTTGAAAAATTACTCCTGTATTCTTGCCCAGTATTCCTTGATTAATAATTTTTGCCATAAAATCGGGCAAGGCAAGACTTGCTGAAGCTTGGCAATATATAAAAATGGCCATTAAAATTAATTGCCAAATATATGGAGAAAGATATTTTAGAATTTTTGTTCCTGACATTACAATAAATTAATCTATTAGTTTAATAAAAATTTCTTTCTTCGTCAACAATGTTTATAGTAAAAAAATAACTCCACAAATAGTTCAGCGGTAGGCAAAAATTCGAAAAGTTATCCAAAAAGATTGCCTCGCTTCGCTTGGGCTCGGCAGAAGTAAATTCTCACCGCCTCAAATAAAACAAAAACAAAACCCTTGCCAAAATATGGTAAGGGGTCAATTTTCTCCGAATTGTGAACAATATTAGAACAACTATTTCTTCTACTAATAATAAAAATTTAGGATCCACAACTCTAAATTAAAAAATTCGCCCTAAAAGCCAATGTTAATGCGGTATTCTCGTAGTCTCTTTCTGTAAACTGTCTCCAAATGCGTCCCCGAATGCAAAATTATAAAATTATTCTTCTGTTTTTTGTAAAATCAATCTCATAATTAAACCTGATAAATATAAAAACGCTTCCGTATCTTCCAATTAAAAAGACAAAAGCAATGATAACAAAGATTTTCAAACCCCACTTAAAAGCTAATGTCTCAACAAAACCTTCTAAACCATAAAAACAATTATTTCTTTTGATTAGTTGTATAATCACATTTCGGGTAATTAGAGCATCCGTAAAATTCTCCAAATTTGCCAGTTTTTTTCACTAAATTTCCGCCACAGCATGGGCAAATTCGAGACGCTTCTCTTGCCTTATCTTTATCCTTTTTAGCCATTTTGATATACCGAATAAGTTTGTATCCATCTATAAGTTCAATTGGCTTATCTTCAGCAAATTTCTCAGCTTCAAGTGTAAATTTATTTGTGGTAATAAAATATGCCTTTCCATTAGCAATATGGTCAGCCAAAGCACCATAGAAATCTCTGACATCGCCAACCGTTACCTCTGAGGTTATAAACTTTTTGCATTGAATGTAGCTTTTTACTCCGTCTTTTTCAATAATAACGTCAATGCCTCCGTCGTGCGATCCGCCGACTGCTTTAGATTTGTAGCCAAGCCGCGAAAACAAATCGGCAATATAATCCTCAAATTCCGATGGCTTCATGCCACGAAGCCATTGCAATAGATCACGATCCGAACGCCATTTTTCTCCTTTTCTGAATTTTCGGCGAATATGCCAATTATCAATTTCCAAATTAAGCCAATAAAAGAATAATTTCATAACAACAATCGCCAATAAAACTGCCCAAAGCGGCCATAGCTTCCATAAAATCGGTAGTAAATTTTTAATTATTTCCCAGAAATTAATTTGCATATAATTTTAGTTTATAATCTCCTCCAATCTCCAAAAAGTGCTTCCACCTTCACGAATCAAATCGTCGATAAGTTTATAAGTATCACCTTTTGTTTCGGCATTTTCATAGAGAGTCTTAATTGCCCCAAACCATTCCTCGTCATACATAAATGGCATGCGCATTTTACCACCTCGCACATCACCTTCAAGTAAAGAAAGACGGGCAATCTCCAACGTATCTTTAGGTGCAGCTTTAGCCAATTCATTGATAGACTTAGTGAGAGCGTAATCCCATTCCAAAACACCCTTAGTTTTTTCTAAGGTCGCTTTTATTTGTCCAGCTAACCAGGCTGGTTCAAAGATTTTTTTCTCAAGATTCATCCAAAATCCAAACGCAACAAATAGCTTCGGGTCGTCATAATTCTTAAGCAACCATTCCCAAAATTCAGTTAATCTTTTTTTAATTGCTGGGTCTTTTTTCAACTGCTCATTTACACGATCATCATCGCCAGAAATGAACATCCGCCCGATAAAACTGATAAACTTGCTTTGCCGTTCAACATCTCGCTTCCAGAATTTCTTGAAAAGAGAATGATCAAACCCGAATTTTTCATGATAGACAACAAACGCCAACGCCAAATGAACAGCTATTCCTTCCTTTAGTTCTTTGAAATATTTGCGTTTTGAGTCCTCGTTGCCAGTCAAACTTAAGCCACGCTCATATAATTTTTGGAATTCTTGATCAAAGAATATTTCCTCATAAAGATTATTAGCAAGATATCCTTCCCAAGCAGCAAGATAAAGGTGTTTTTTAGTCGCTTCTTCTGGAAAAATTTGAGTCAAAAGCCCATGTATCCAATCTCTGTCACGGAAGTAGAAAGATGGTAGATAATATCCAAACATAAACATTAAGGCACGAGTATCTTCTTTTTTTAAGACTCTCTCATAGAGCTCCTTAATGTCTACGCTAATTTTAATCTTATCATCTTTTGAAAATTGCTTTCCGTCTTGGTAAACAAACAACACAAAAGCCTGAAACGCCCGACCACGCACCGAATTAATCGCCATCGTAAACGGATCACTAACATAATTTTCTTCCTTATCGCCAGGGGAATGGGTCTTTATCGTCGCTGTTCCTAGCTCTTCGTCTTGTGGTTCTGGATCGGGGTATACTAAAAGATAGCTGAGAATCTCGAAAAGCTGACTGCGGTATTTGGAGAAATCTATAAGAATTTTACCGTCGTTTTCACTCAATAATTCTTGCAGGACATCCGTCATCACCGAGTGCACTCCAGTCCAACTCAAAAGCCATGCGTCAAACTTCTCTCGTTCCCTGATTTTATGGTTAAAGGCTTTTGCAATACCCGAATCCTTAATAGCAATAAAAACTTCTATCAGTTTATCCCACTGGATATCTGCCGCCTTTGTTTTGTCAGCACGTATAGCTTCTTGAATGCCTCGAAAAAACGAGTAAGTATAATGCTCGTCGAGAACATCCCTCTCAAAAAATAAACTGGCGTTCTGGATATAATCCTGTAATCGCTTAGCAATATCAACACGCAATTGTTCCTCTACGCCTTTAGCATTTAAGGGATTCAAAAAATCATCACTTGTGTTCTCTTTGCTCAAAGCTTCTGGCTTCCAGTCATTTCTTAATTTTTTGGCAATGTCAGCAATGGAAAGTTTACTAAATTCCTCTTGTGAAACTGCAGCTCTTGGTTTTACAAAACCGCTCACTATTTTTCCAATGGACGGTTCGGGTTCAAAAGTAGGATCACATTTTTTACCGAATATTTTTTCACAATCTTCTTTTTCTTCTGAAGTCAAAGAGTCATAAATACTGGAAAGAATCTGCCAGCCATCGCGCCTATACCATTGTTCTTCTTTTTTATCTTCACGACTTTGTCCAAAATGCTTAAAGACATTCGATACATATTCACGCTGATAATCGAAATTGAGGACATTAAAGCTCTGTTTAAGGGCTTTCTTGTACTCTGTTCCAGATTCAATCTCATAATAATGTTTACCATCCTCCATCACCTCAAATAATTTAAAAAAGGACGCCTGTAATTCTGCCTGAAAAGCAACGGGACACAAACTCAAAACAAAAAGACGCAGTCGCCACATCAACCTGCTTTCTGGTAAGGTTTGAATATATTTCTTATAAACCTCTCTGACCAATTCTGATTTGTCACAATTATTGCCAATTAGTCTTTGACTGAGTGCTTTAATGGTCACTACTAAATCTTTGACGTTTTCTTGATCTGAATAATGTTTTTCATCGCCCAATTCCAAAGAAAAAAAATCAACATCAAAAAGATAAAAAGGGTCATGAATCGGAAATACTTCATTCTTCTCGGCGTCTTCGCCCAAACGCACGATTGCCGCCATCGTTCTTGTTGTAATCTCTAATGCTTTTTCAAGATATTGATCGCCTACAGCCACTAAATACTCAAAGACTTTCGTGTAAGAAAGGTCTGTGAAATAAAAAGGATTATCCGATGGATAATCACGAGAAGTTGGTTTTGTTTCTTCTTTTGCTCTCACAGTAAGCACTGCTTCGGCAAGGACCAAGATATTCTCATAATCCTTAGCAGCGGCAAGTGTTTGGAATATTTTTTTATAATCAAATCCCCATTGATTAAATACGCTCATCAACCGCACCCAACCATCATCACGAATTTTCGGCACTATTCTCGCTAACTGCTCCGCTGGCAGAGAACTGCAAATTCTCAAAAATTGATCGACAATTTCGGGATTAAAATTATCTTTTGGGATAGAAACCGAAAGCATAATATCTACCACTTCTTTCGCTTTTTTCTCCGCTATTCTTACAAGATAATTCAGTTCTGGGGTTGTTCGATATCCATATCTCGTTGGATCGTCGACTTTCTGTTTAATCACATCTAAGAGCCCATTATTCCAAAGCCAATCAAGCCAATTCTCATCTGCTTTTGTAAAAAAATATTGTCGTGCATCAAGATTTAAACCAATAAGTTCTCGAATTTTCTCTGGATCAAATTTTGCTGATTGTTTATCCATATTACTTATTTACCTCCATTTATATCTTCTATTAGCTGAGGATTTATTCTCAAAACCTCATCAAGCATTTGATGCACATCAAGCTGCCTTGTCAATGCCTTATTCATAATTTTTTCAAACTCCACTAAAAGTTTTTCAAACTCAACCTTATTAAAAGAAGAAAAATCAAAATTTTTATCCCATTGAGGATCAACTCCATGATGCGTTATATCATTAAGTTTTTTCCACAGAGGTTCTACTTTACTGCTATAGAAATTTTTATCAAAACTTTCATTAGAACTTTCATCAAAATTTTTATCAACCGTTACAGAGCCAAAATTTTTAAACGCATCCATTCTCTTACTTGAAACTTGTTTCACCTGAATACTTAAGAATGGATAAAGAATCTCTCGTAAGGAGTTTGCCGCTTGGGCAATACGATCGGGATTACTTTTACATTCTTCCCTAATAGCAAAAACGGCACCTCGAAACATATCTGAAGGCTTTATTTTTAGTCCTCCTCGCTCATGCCACTCATCTAGGCGTCTACATAAATTTTCTTGTCCATCGGTTAAACGCACGGGTGGGAGAGCATTATTTCCTATAGATTGTAGTGATGCATCACCGCCCATAAATTATATATCTCTCAAGATATTCCTTAAAAAACCTTTTTTGATGAAATTAATATTTAAGACATAATCCATTTGTTCAATTGCCTTCCTGATTTGATTTTGTCCTTGTCGCCAGCCATTTCCATCGGTAATCCAAACAAATTGCCAGCCACTATTTTGGAGCTCTCTTTGCCGATTTATGTAGGCATCAACAATCTCTTGAGGTTTTGAACCCTGCCCGCTGTAAAAATTAACTTCCATTGATAGAAGTTTTGTTCCTTTTTTGATCGCAAAATCGGGAGTTCTATACCGGAGTTTCTTCGGGATTTTTACACCGCGTTCTTCGAATTTACTGAACTTCCCCTTAGGGAATATCTCAATATTCTTAAATTCTTTGGTGATATTTTGAAGTTCTTCCTCTACCACTTTTTCCATAAAACTACCACTTCGATTCTTACGTGCATTGCTATCCAAACCTACTTCAACCCCTAAGAGATAATCGTTAAGAACTCGAATGATTTTGAATAACTCTTGGATACCACTTTTTTTTACAAATTGAATAAATTTCTTGATGTCACTTGGGGTTAAATCTTTTGAACAATCAAAACAACATACTTGATTTTTGCTTATATCCTCTAGTACATCAAATTTCTCATCACGCATTGCAACAAGAAGTGGTAAAACCCTTGCTGTCTTAGGGTATTCTGTTAAAATTTTCTCTAAATCTTTATCAAAATTTTTGGATTGAGTAAGTGTTCCCAAAATTCCAATTTCAACTTTGTATTTCTCTACATTTGATTTAACCTTTTTCCAATTTACAAAAAAATCGTAAGTGCGATTAGTAGATAATAGTGAGCCAATAAATGCTTCGTTAATCTGCTCAATATTAGTAAAACCAAAAAATGATTTATATGTTTGTATTTTTGCCATATTGCTTAAATTAATTTAATAAACATTTGCTTGCGCTTAATTAAGTCTTTGAGTCGCTTTTTTGAAAGTTCAAGATATTTTTTCTCATTATCAATCCCTATAAATTTTCTATCGTATAGAATAGCAACTAAACCAGTAGTAGAGCTCCCTGCGAAAGGATCGAGTATTATGTCGCCAGGATTTGTGCTTGACAGAATAATTCTTTTCAAAAGCTCCATTGGCTTTTGTGTGGGGTGTTTACCAAATATTTTTTCTTCTGGCTTGGGAGTCCCTATTGCCCACACCGAACGCATTTGTTTATTTTGCCGATGGATAAGGTCGTTTCTAAACGCACGCATCTGCTCGTAATTGAACACGTGCTTTGCTTTCTTTTCTTTACGTGCCCACAATAATGTTTCGTGGCTGGCAGTAAAATAACGGCAACTTAAATTGGGAGAAGCATTGGGTTTATACCAGGAGATATCATTTAAGATATGATAACCGCTTAATTGAAGTGCGTAACCACATTGATAAATTGAGTGATAAGTCCCACTAATCCAAATTGTACCGTAAGGTTTAAGAACTCGACGGCAAGCTTGAACCCAAGTAATATGAAAATCTAAATCCTTTTGAAAACCTTTGCTTTTGTCCCAATCTCCCTTATTAACACTTACACGTCTGCCAGCGTGAACGCTAAAACCACCATTAGAAAGATTATACGGTGGATCAGCAAAAATCATATCAATCGAATTGTCTGGAAGCTGTTTCAAAATCGACAGATAATCTGAACAGTATAAAACAAAATTACCTTCAGAAAAATAAGGTTTTTTCTTGATAGAAGATAGAACTTTTTGAGAATTAGTTTCCATAAATATGTCTTTTTTTCAACTTGGATTTATTAGTTTATTTTTTCCTGTCTACTGTTTATTATAACAAATAATTCCTAAAAATATAATTAAAGAGGCCTTAATTTTTGAAAAATTATTGAATTGTCTTACTGATTAATTTCATTTATATTGCTTTTAACTTTTCCGTGGTGGTCGTATAACTTTATATTATAGAACTTCATAAAGTTCGTCAATATCTAATAATGCATAAAAAATAAAAAAATAGGGCTCACAACCCTAAATTAAAAAATTCGTCTTAACAGCCAATGTTAATGCGGTATTCTCGTAATCTCTTTTTGAGGACTGTCCCCAAATGCCAAATCTAAGCCCAATCATTTCAGCTTTGATTGGGCTTTATTTTTTGGCTCTAAAATGATAAAATTAATTTATGAATATGCCGAAAGTAAAATTTACTGACATTCCATTATCCAAAGAAACTGATTGGATGTATGGTTTTTTGTTCAAAAATGAATGGGATTGGGGAAGATATATTTTAAAAAAACATCCTAAAATTAAAAAAGTTTTTTCTTATAAGACGGAAGCAGAACGAGTTAATTTTTTAAGAAATTATATAATTCAATTTAAAAAAGATAATCAAGAACTAATAGAAAAAAGTAAAACGGAATACCAAGAAGTATGGAAGGAAATGGAAAAAGATTTTTTTATTATTCTGTCAGAAATTTTAAAAATTGACTGGCCTCAAAATAGAAAAGTGATAAAAGCAATGCTCTCGATTAATCCAATTTGCCCTCGTTTTTTAAACGATTGGAGTTTTTCTATTTTCTATAATTATAAAAAGATAAGTTATGCAATGGAAGTAATTATGCATGAATGCTGTCATTTTTTATATTTTGAAAAATGGAAAAAAGTTTTTCCAAAAACAAACCCAAAAAAGTTTGAGGCACCATGCTTGGAATGGCATTTAAGTGAAATTTTAGCACCAATTATTTTAAATGACCTTAGGATTAAAAAATTATTGGGACGAAAAGCAGATTTTTACGAAGAACATAAAAAAATAAAAATTGGGAATAAAACCGTTCCTGAATATTTTAACGATTTATACAAAAAAAATAATATAGATAAAAATTTTGACGAATTCCTAAAAGAATCTTATAAGGCAATCAAAAAGAATAAGGTGCTATTTGAAATATAACAGAAGTATAGAAAAAGATAAAAATTTAATAAATATTTCAATCCGAAATTTGGCAAAATAAATCGTTGTTTACACTTTTTATAGGTGATAAAGTGTAAACATTTATACGAAAACAAATTTCTGCCAAACAATTGCTTGTGTCTAGAAAAGCAATAAAAGGGAAGTAAAATTTTTAACAATAAAAACAAAGGAGTAAACAAAATGGGCAAAAAATCTTATTGAAAAGCTTATAATGAACTTACAACAGAAAGCCGAGGAAGTGCAAAGGTCGTTTTGAATTAGCGAAAGAGGATTACTAATAAAGGGCGAAAATCTAATGTTTAAAATGAAAACACCGTTTGATACGGTGTTTTAAACTTCAAAGTGTTCTAATTTACTCCCCATACCGGATGCATTTAAAATGGTTAACTGGGAAAAAACAAGAAAAAAATTAGGACTTTTTGAGACAGAATCTTGGACATGGGAACCAACCAAAGCTTCAAAAGAACTTATTATGTCTGGTTGTGAAGTATCTATAAATAACCTACTACCGCTTTTGAAATATATTAATTGATTAGGAATTTTAAGAATTTCGGTTTAATCTCTTCTTTCGGTTTAGTCTCTCCTGGCTTTATTCTTTGGGCTTCTGCTATCCTATTATTTGAAATGCCTTCGCCTTCTTGAACTTTTCCAGAAAATCGTCCTTCGTAATCTCTGATGATTCTTTGGAAGGCGCTTTTTCCTTCAATTCTGGTTTCTCCGCCGACGAATTCTCCTTTTCCTTTTGTTGATTTAATGATTGTTGTTTCATACTTTTGTTTTAATTTATTTATATTTTCAGCGAGATTCGACCCTGAGTCAAAAATGACTGCCTTATTCTCGCTAACAATTGTTCTATATTGTAAACCAACATCATCAAGTGCTTTTCTTAAATTTTCCATTGTCTTTATTTCAGAAATTTCTATTGCATAAAGAGTATCAATCCCGGCTCCATCTACTATAAATGGAATAACAGATTTTTGATATGAAACTAACCCCTCCTTGCTGCAGAATATTTTAATGTCTCCCAATCTATCTTCTTATCATAGATTGTCATTAAAGAATTTTCTGCTCCGAATTGTGAACAACGTTATAAGGATAATTCAACAGCAAGCTGAGTATATTTATATACTAGATTTAAATTCACAGGCTCAATAATATGTTATCACCTTTTACCCCACCCTGCTACTCATTATATTATTATAACACAAAACTCCCAGAAATGGAAGTTTTGTGCCAAAGTGGCAATCTACAGAAATGAAAACACCGTTTGATACGGTGTTTTAAACTTCAAAGTGTTTAAAGTTGGCTCCGGGGGTGGGACTCGAACCCACGACAGGCTGCTTAACAGGCAGCTGCTCTAACCACTGAGCTACCCCGGAATAATAAAAATTCAAAATTGGGATAATTCCGCTTTGCGGAATTTTTTATTTATTTTTAAAGATTATCAAAATCTTGCTCCTTTTCACCTTCTTCCCCTATTTCTTTAAGTTCTCCATCTTTTTGAACGGTTTTTTGAAAATAATCTTCAATTTTCTTTAATTTTTCCAATGTACGAATGCGTTCTAACGCCTTAGCCTCAATTTGGCGAATCCTTTCTCGAGTTACATGGAAAACTGCTCCCACTTCTTCTAAAGTATGGGAAACGCTGTCAGTCAAACCAAAACGCATATCTAAAATTTTTCTTTCCCTTTCCGGCAAGTCAACTACTATTTCTTTAACATAATCTCTTAATAATCTTAAAGCGGCAACGCGGTCCGGGCTTATTTGTTTAACATCTTCCACTAAATCCCCTAATTCTGTTTCTTTGTCATCATCTTTACCTACATTCATTTCCAAAGACATTGTGCTTTGCGATGCCTTAAGCAAACGCTCTGTTTCGTCTATAGGAAGACCAACTTCAGAAGCTATCTCTTCAGAAAAGGGCTGTCTGCCAAGTTGCTGAGTCAGCCAACGTTCAATCTGATAAATCTTTCCCAAAATTTCCACAATATGAACAGGGATTCTAATGGTTCTTGATTGGTCGGCTAAAGAACGAGTAATCGCTTGTTTAATCCACCAAGTGGCATAAGTGGAAAATTTATAACCTTTTTTCCAATCATATTTTTCTACCGCTCGAAACAAGCCAACATTCCCCTCCTGAATTAAATCTAAAAAACTTAAGCCGTAACCGGTAAATTTTTTAGCAATACTTACTACTAAACGGAGATTCGCTTCAACTAATTTTTGAGTCGCTTCTTTGTCCCCTTTGTCTTTTCTTTTGGCTAATTCAACTTCTTCTTGCGGCGTTAAAAGAGGGACGCGGCCAATTTCTTTCAAATACATTTGAATAGAATCTGCTGATAATTGAGTTAAGTCAAAAAAAATCTCTTCTCCTTTAATTTTTTCTTTTTTTGAAGAAACAAGCATTTCGTCCTCCGTTTCTTCTGTGGAAATTCCCATTGAATCCACTTTGTCTAAAAATTCTTCAAATTTATCTAAATATTTTTCTATTTTAGGAAAAGCATAAAAAAATTCTTCGGTAGTTAAAAAACCTCTTTGTCTCCCTTTGGTTAATAGCTTTTCCGCTTCTTCTTCTGGCCATTTTGCCGAAGAACCTCTTTTTTTTACTTGTTTAATATTTTTTTTCTTAAAAGATTTTTTTGTTTTTTTCTTTTTTAAAACTTTAGTCATTTTTTATTTTTTTAGAATTTTTAATTAACTCGAAAATTTGACGGCTTAAAATTTCTATTTTTTCTTTATCATTATTTTTTTCCGCATCTTTAAGTTGTAATTCTTTCTCTTCTATATTTGTCTCAAAATAGCGTTTTTTTAAATAATTGACCAAGCGTCCGTATTCTTTTTCTAAATCCGAAAATTCAAAATTTTCATATTCTTTTTCCACTGACAAAAGAGCAATTTGAATAAGATTTATTAATCTTTCTTCTTGGATTTGCTTTGAAATTGTTTTAAAATTAAATTTTTTCTCTTTTTCCCAAACATCTTTTAGAACTCTGGCTATTTTTCTTAAATCAGTAGTTGGCAAAATGTCTAAAGATAAAGAAACAATTTTAGGAGCGATTTTGGGCTCTTTTATTAGCAGAGCTAAAATCTTTTTAGCCACCTCTTCTTCAAGAGATGATTCTTCTTTAATTTCTTCTTCCTCGTCTTCCTTTTTTCTTTCTTTTTGACTCTTCATAATCTCGGTTAATCTTTCTCGCAAAGAATCAACAGAAACTCCCAAATTGTCAGCTAATTTATTAAGCCATAAGTCCCTTTCAAAAGAGTTTTTTATTTTAGAAATAAGAACAAGTATTTTTTCTCCTGCTTTCTTTTTTGAAGAGAGCGTAGCTATTTTTTTCCCTTTTAAAATTAAAGAAAAATAATATTCTATAAATTCTATAGATTCGGATACTGCTTTTTTCCAAAGAGAAGGATTCTCTTTTATACATTCATCCGGATCCTTTCCCTTAGGAAGGCGAATAATTTTAAGGTTTATACCGTAGGCTAACATTAAATCAATACTGCGAGCAGTAGCCGAAACCCCGGCCGGGTCAACATCAAAAGCCAAAATAACATTATGCGTATAACGCGATAAAAGTTTAATTTGCTCTTCAGTCAATGCCGTGCCAGAAGAACAAACGACATTTTTAACTCCTGCTTGATAAGAAGAGATAACGTCCATATTGCCCTCAACCAAAACAACACTATCGGCTTGGCGAATAAACGATTTGGCTAAATTAATCCCGTAAAGAACAGTACTTTTATTATAAATTAAAGTTTGAGGAGTGTTAATATATTTTCCTTGTTCCGCAGATTTCTTTTCGGCTCCGGGTAAAATACGACCAGTAAAACCAATAACCTCCCCATAAACATTGTAAATAGGAAAAATAATTCGTCCTCTAAAACGGTCATAATATTGACCTTGTTTTTTCCCGGGAAT
The DNA here is from genome assembly GCA_002070355.1 of Parcubacteria group bacterium ADurb.Bin159. Lineage (NCBI taxonomy): Bacteria > Parcubacteria group bacterium ADurb.Bin159. Next base: position 95,618 of record MWDC01000001.1, read on the forward strand.
AATCAACCCTGCCGCCTCTATGTCAGAAGGGCTATATTTTCTTTTTATTAAAAATTTAAAAAGAGTATCCCATTTGTCTGGCGCAAATCCCAAACAAAATTCTTTAATGGTTGATTCTTTAAGACCTCTTTTCTCCAAATAAGAACGAGCTTCTTCGGCTATTGGCGATTTTAAAAAAATCTGATGATAAAAAGCAGCGCTTAAACGACAAATTTCTATTAGTGTAGAACGTTTATCAAAGGTTGACTTGTCAAATTTCTGAAGATTCACTCCGGCTCGTTTTGCCAAAATTCTTAAAGCTTCAGGGAAATCTATTCCTTCTAATTCTTGTAAAAAGGAAAAAATGTCTCCAGCTCGATTACAGCCAAAACATTTCCAAACTTGACGGTCGGGAGATACATAAAAAGAAGGATGTGTGTCTTTATGAAAAGGACAAAGGCCTTGATAATTTTTTCCTACTGGCCTTAATTTGATATATTCACCAATAAAATCAACAATATCTATTTTGGATTTAATTTCGGCAATCGAGTCCATAATAAAAAATCAAATAACAATTCTCTAACAAAATTTTTTATTTTTTAATAGTGATAAATATTTTTTTGCCGATTTTGAAAGATAAACCATCTTGAGATACCTTATATTTTGGATCTTTAATAATTTCTTGGCTTCCATCTTCTTTAATCATTTTTATAGCACTTTGACTGAATAATCTTCTTCCTTCCATTTTAGTTTTAATAAATTTATATTCATAAAGAATATCTAAAAAATTTTGGGGCAATACTGTTTTAATCGTTTCAAATTTTTGGCCAGTAATTTTACGTTGACTAAATAATTGAACAAATCTTTCTCTTTCTTTTTCGGCAATTTTAGGATTATATATTTGAGCGGTAATCACTTCAGCTAATACTTTTTTAACCTCCATTGGGTTTAATCCTTGTCTCATAGCCTTTTCTATTGAATGCCATTCATCTAATTTGATATCGGTTAAAAGTAAAAAATATTCTTTCATTAAATTATCCGGTAAAGACATAATTTTCCCGTAAATATCTTGAGGTTTATCAGTCAAAGAGATGTAATTTTTAAGAGTTTTACTCATCTTTTGCCCATTAATTCCTAAAAGCAAGGGAAAGGTTAAAACTACTTGCGGCTCTTGATTATAAAAACGTTTTTGTAAATCTCTGCCCACCAACATATTAAAAGTTTGATCTCTGCCACCAATCTCTACATCCGCCTTAAGAGCCACAGAATCATAACCTTGAAGCAAAGGATATAAAAATTCATTAACGCCAATAGGTTTGTTGTCCTTAAATCTTCGGCTAAAACAATCTCGCTCAAGCATTTGGGAAACAGTTAAAGTAGAAGTAAGAGGAAAAAATTTTTCTAAATTTAATTTAGAAAGCCATCGGCTGTTATAGGCTAATTTTGCTTTTTTCCCGTCTTCGCCAAATTTAATATAACGGGAAACAATAGAAAAATAATTCTTCATATTTTGTTCCACCTGTGCCTTAGTAAGGGGCTGACGAGCTGCTTTTTTATCCGAAGGATCACCAATTCTCGCTGTAAAATCACCAATTAAAAAAATAATTTGATGCCCCAAATCCTGTATTTTTTTTAATTGCCTTAAAAAGACAAAATGCCCCAAATGAAAACCGGAAGAAGTTGGATCAATGCCGTATTTAATAATGAGCGGTTTTTTTGTTTGTTTAGATTTTTTTAGTTTTTTCCATAAATCATGTTCCGTATAAACTTCAGCGGTTTTTTCTAAAATTATTTTTTTTTCTTCTTCAATGGTAATATCCGCCTTTATTTTAGGCGGGTTTATTAAATTTTCTTTAAGTTGCTTTATCCATTCTTCTTTTTTCTCTTCTTTTTCCATACTAATTATTTTAACCAAAAAACGAAAAAAAACAAGAGGGGCGTTTATTTATATTCGCCCCTCTATATTTTTTTATATTTTTTACCTCCTTCTTAACAGCTTCCAAGGATGCTCTTTAATATCCTTGGTTAGTTCTTCCAAATCAGAAACTATTTCTTGTACCTTATTATCTCCAAAAATCTGATTTATATTGTCTGCTGTTGTTTCTATTTTTTCACTTGCTTGATCAAGTTTGATTGATGCATTTTTCAAGTTAGTTATAGTTGCTTTAAGATTACTCTTTAGTAGAGAATCCCCCACAATTTCATTCAGGTTATCAACCAATACTCTTGCACTTACCATAACCCCCTGGATTTCGTCTTCTATCTCGCCTATTTTATAGGCGTTTCTTTTAATTTCTTCGTCCCCTATAATTTTATTTAGAGAGACGAGAAATTCTTGAACTTGGCGAAGAGCGATTCTCATTTCTTCTAAACTAATCTCTCCTTTTTCCCCGAGATCGGTTAAACTAACCGTAGTTTTACCGGGTAAAACACTTTTTTGTTTTAAAATATCTCCGGAATTGAAATTCGGGGGGATTATCTCAAGATATTTCTCCCCGAATAGTCCTTGAGCACTAATAGTGGCTATTGAGCCCTTAGGGACTTTTATTCCTGATTCTATCAAAAAAATTACCTCTATCTCATCAGATGAAGAGATAATTTCTTTAACATAGCCGACCTCCTCACCTCTAAACCAAACCGGGGATTTTTTTTTCAACCCAGAAATATTCTCAAAAGTCGCTTTTAATTCGTAATAATGTGACTTTTCATCAAAAAATCCCATCTTCCAAGAAACCAGTAAAAACAAAAGGAAGACAGCGAAAAGGATAATTAGCGCTATTATGCTAATCTTGAATTTTTTTCTTCTCATCTTTTACCTCCGTATTAAATAATTCGGGGAAAATGTCCAAAGATTGAAGTACTCTATCTTTCCAAGAGTTATCCAATTCTTTGATTTTTCCCTCTTTTAGAAGAATAAATCTCTGACCCAAAGAAAGAATATTTCTTAAATCATGACTAACGATAATCGAAGTTGTCCCTTCGTCTTTATGGGCATATTTTATAAGCTCAATTATATTGTTTAGAGAAATAAGATCTAAACCAACGGTCGGCTCATCATAAAGAAGAATCTGGGGGGAATAAATTAACGCCCTTGCAATTGCCACCCTCTTCTTCATCCCTTCGGAAAGTTGGGAGGGAAATAAATCTTCTGTTCGCGCCAATCCAACCCTTTCCAATATTCGCTCAACCCTCTTTCTTGTTTCACCACCTGAAAGGTTAGCATGTTCTCTCAAAAAGAATTCCACATTTTCTTTCACGGTCAAAGAATCAAAAAGGGCTGAGGTTTGGAAAACCATTCCCAAATTAGCCCTCATTTTGTTTAATTCAAAGGGGTCCAAATCGGAAATGTTTTTTCCTAAAACTATTATCTCTCCTTTATCAGGAAAGAGTAGTCCCGCTATTAACTTCAAAAGCGTGGTTTTCCCACAACCAGAAGGGCCCACAACAACCAAGCATTCACCTTCTTTAATCGACAAATCAAGATTCTCAAAAATTGTTTTTTCTCCAAAGCTTTTTGACACTCTTTTAATTTCAATTATATTTTCCATTTATTCCTCCCTTCTAAAATGAAAAAGCAAAGCAAAAATTAATCAAAAAAATCGCCACAAAAGAAAAAATTACTGTTTTTTCCACGGCCCTTCCCACACCCCAAGCGCTTTCTTGCTCTTTCTCAAGATTAAGGCCACAAGAACAGGAAATAAGAGCAATAACTCCGCCGAAAACAATGGCTTTTAACATTCCTTTTATTAAATAAGAAAAGTTAAAAGCGGATTTAGCTAAATTAAGAAAAGTCTCCATATTCACGCCCATTGATTGGGCAACCAAATATTCGCCAAAAAAACAAGCAAACACAGCGAAAATGGTCAAGCCCGGCATCATGATAAGGCAGGCAATAAATTTGGGGAAAACCAAATATTGCCAAGGAGTCACGGCTAAAGTTTTTAGGGCGTCAATTTGTTGGCCAACTTTCATGGAAGCCAATTCTGCAGCGTAGGCAACCCCAATACGGCCTACTGCTATTAAGGCAGTGATTAAAGGCATAAGTTCCCAACTTACACCCATGGCTACCGCTCCCGTAAGCGCGGATAGACCATATCGTATAAAATAGACATTAACCTCAAATCCGTATCCCATACCAATCAAAAACCCGACAATTGAATTAAGTAAAAATGTTTTATCTATTCTATACAATTCATCCAAAAGTTCTCGCCGGAAAATCATTCTCACGATCTTAACCACGATCCTCCACATTTTTTTCATAGCATCCTCCTTTATTTTATTTTTTTTTTAATTTTAAAGAACATCTGTTTGAGCGTTAACGCCCAATTATAATAAAATTTTATTTTAAAAAAGAGGGTTGGATTTATGTCCCCCTCCCGCATTCTATCTCTGTAAAACAGGCCTCTTTTTTTATTTTAATTTTAATTTAACTTTTGATTAAAGTATAAAAAAATTTCGTATTTTGTCAATAAAAAAAATTTTAATGGGGTCAGACCCCCAAAATGGATCGCTTGAAACCCTTTATTTAAGCGGGTTCCCAAGGGAAAATTTAAATTTGGCACGATTTTGATTGATTTGAAAAATGGCAAAGCATTGTGGATAACATTAGAATATACTAGATGACCACAAGAGAATTAATTGCGATGCCAATCTATGTTTAATATCCCACTACGCTACTTATAAGTCTTTAAATTTAGCTTTATTATATCAGATTTTACCCCCCTTGTCACTCACTATTATTTTAAATAATAAAACATTAATTCTTCCATAAAAGAAATGGCCCTCGCTCGGAATTGTATCCAAGCGAGAGCTCTGGTGTTGAAAGAACGTGTTGCTTCAGCTGATGCTGAGTAAAGCAGGATTTAGTACGCCGCCGCTTTCATTTGGCTTCCTCTCCCTCATTCCCGATCTGGGTTTTGAGATTGTGCCAGCGACGGAGTTGCTCTCCGTGAATCCATACCTGCGAAAGGATGGACACAGCACAGCTATACACGAATCCTGTGATGCCTTCGTTATCGGCAAGCTGAGACGCTTCTTCAGCGCATCCTTCGACCGTATCGCCGTTTGCGATCCGACCTTCCATTAAGCGAGCCCACCGCTCAGCGAAGCGAATAACTGCACTTCCGTATCCGTCGGTGTTGGCAGCCACAATTTTCTTCCAGCCTTCCTCGTCCCGAAGCGTCATCTTCTCGGGAGCAGTCATGAGAGCTCCTTCGAGTATGAGATTGTGGCGTCGCTGAGCTTCGTCAGCTTTGCGTTGCCGTTCCTTATACTCTGGAGAATTGACATACTCCTCGTGACGACGATTGGACTCAGCGCTGTAATACTTCACGATCGCATCGGCGTTATCGCCAGGGTTGGCTGTGAGTTCGATGTCATTAAACTTCGCCCTCACAATTCCCTTCGTCTTCTTGGCCATCGCAACTATTGTGCGAGCGGTTTCGCTGATGTTTTCACCAGCAAGAGGTTTATACGTCTTCATTATATTTCTCCTTTCGTTTAATTTCGGTTGATAATTCGTTATTTGCGGTTCGTGGCTTACTCAGTCATAGCACCCAGAAACTTCTCACCATCGAAACCATCAAGGTGATTTGAAGTGTCCTTCCTTAATAAATAATAGCATATTCCCCCTTTCAGAAACTGCTAATTTCTTAGTAATCTCTGGAAGGGAATAAGATTAGAAGTTTAAGATATTCCAACCTCCCTTATTGCTAAATTGGATCTCCGCGAGGATGATATTTCCTCTTTTTTGGCGGTGGCGAACCGATCGCGAGAGGCTTACGCCTCGGCTAATTTCTATTTATTTCTCCTTTATATCTTTATTTTATTTATCTTAAGAACTTTCTTTGGAGAGAGTTCATAATACTGGAATTTTATGGCATTTGATCTCTCTCCGAACCAATGCCAATTCTGTTTTCTTTACTACCATAATTATAGCATATATACATAATTTGTCAAGGGCAGAAACGGCTAAAGTAGAGGCTTACCAAACCGATAAAATCTGACAAAATAAAGAAGTAGATGAAAATTTTATGAAAAAAGCGAAAAAAACCGCACTTTTGGTTCGAATATAAAAATAATTAATAGAAAACTTCGAATTGAACCGCCAGAATCTTTTGAAATAATCGAAGAGGGACTAAAAGCGGTTCCCGAAGAAGGGCTACGTTTGAGCCCATAAAAATGGGCATAAATAAAAGGAAAAAGAGCGGTTTCTCCCGCTCTTAATCCACGATGGCGGTGGGGCAGGGATTCGAACCCTGGGTGCTCTTGCGAACACACTTGCTCTCCAAGCAAGCGCTTTCGTCCACTCAGCCACCCCACCATCTACATTACATCTTCTTCTGTTCGTTTGTAATTATGAATTTCTTCCGGAGAAAACCAAAAATTGATTTCGTGTTTAGCTTCTTCCTCATTGCCTGAAGCATGAATGATATTACGAACCGAACGTTTTTCCCGATTAGCCATAGTAGAATCATCAACAGAAAAATCACCTCTAATTGTGCCCATCTCTGCTTGAGAAGGCATTGTGCTTCCAACAATTTTTCTTACCATATTAATAGCATGTAAACCACTTATCACCATTTTAACTATTGGACCAGCAGTTAAATAATCAATTAACCATCCCCTAACGATTTCTCCTATTTTGATGGGGTCGTCTGTTCCTAATTCTTTTTTCGCATCAAGATGATATTCCTTGTAATTAGCCAATGTCTTTTCTCCTAAATTTTTAATGTATTCTTTGTCTTTAGGATAATGCCTATCAATTTGGTCTTTTGTCGCCCAAATCATCTCCAAGGCAATAATTTTCAACCCCCTTTGTTCAATTCGTTTAATAATTTCACCAATTAATCCCCGTTTTACTCCATCGGGTTTAATTAAAACACAGGTTTTTTCTTCTTTTAAATAATTATTAGAAGGCATAATTAAAAAATCAAAATGTAAAATGATAAAAATAAATTAAATTTTATATTCTAAGTTCTATATTTTATATTCTCTTTTTCTCGAAGTTTCTGCTAAAAGCGGAATCCTAAAATACAAAATAATAAATCAAAAAACAAAACAACTTTACTTCATTTAATATTTTCTTTATCTAATTCTTTCTTTACTTCTTCAAACTCATTTTTCACTTCGGCTAATCGGGAACGGCAATATTTAATTAATTCTACCCCTTGTTTTACTTTTTCTAATCCATCTTCCACGTCCACTTCCTTCTGCTCTTCAAACCAATTAACAATTTCCTCTAATTTTTTAAGAGATGAACCTAAATTTTTATTTTCTTTTTTCGCAGGCATATTATTTTTTTATTTTTTTTATTTGTGAATCAGCGGAACCTTTATAAAATTGCAATTTAATAAGTTGACCAACAGACAATTGCGCCGCGTCTTTAATAATCTTCTCCCCATCAAAAACAAGGCTATATCCTAAACGCAATTGTTTTTTAGGATCCTGAATTTTTATTTTTTCTTCGCAATTTTTAATTTGTTGATTAGCTGTATCTATAGCCATAGTAAATTTTTCTTTTAGTGTCTTTGTTGATTTGGCTAAATTCTCTTTTTGATTATTTATGGTTTGCCCAATAATGGAAAAAATTCTTTTAAACCCTTCTATTAATAAGGGGAATTTGTGATAAATGGATGAAAACTGGTTTTTTATCTCTTCGGAATTTTGAGTCAATTTTGATTCTTGATAAAAAAGCAATTCTTCAAATGAATTTAATAATTTTGCTTGTAAATTATAAATATATTGTTTCGTTTCTCGCCAAGAATGTGAAATAAATTGGGCAGCAGCAGTAGGAGTGGAAACAGATTTATCAGCGGCTAACGTGGCTAGAGGGATATCTCTTTCATGCCCAATGCCGCATAAAACAGGGATTTTCGAACCGGCAATAGCTCTAACAACAGCTTCATTATTAAATGCCTGTAAACTTTCCCAACTCCCCCCTCCTCTAATGACAACTAAAACCTCACAATCTGATTTTTTATTAAACCAATCAATAGCTTTAATTAAATCCGGCACTGCTTCTTGTCCTTCTACTCGTGAATCAAAAAATTTTATTTTAAAACCGATATTTTCCAAATTAGCATTAAAATCATGAATAGCTTCTCCGTAACGAGAACTAATTAAACCTATTTTAGTGGGAAAAACAGGAATCTTCTTTTTTCTTTCTGGGGCAAATAATCCCTCTTTCTCTAATTTTTTCTTTAAAAACTCATAGGCTTTTTGTAAAACCCCCTCTCCCACCAATTCTACTGATTCTACTTTTATAGACAATCTACCTATTGGCTTCCAAATATTTGGCTCTCCTCCAATAATAACTTCCATTCCTTCCTGAAATTCAATGCCCATCATCTTATAAACTGAACGAAAAATTAAGCAATTTAAAACAGCCGGCTCTCCATCAGAATCTTTTAAATCAAAATAAATTGTTTTTTCTCTTTTTTCAATCCTGCTTATTTCGCCCTTAATTTTCGCTTTTTCTCCTTCTAAAACAATATTTAATTTGTCTAAATAATTACTAACGCTATAAACCATATTTTAAGAGGGGACTGTCCCCTTTTTTAACCATATTTTAAGGGGGGACTTATTTTAAGGGGGGACTGTCCCCTTTTTTAGGCTCTCTACAAGTCTTTATTTATGCGGCTTTCCGAGCAAATTTTTCTGTTTTGACATTTTTTTTACCTATTTTTGAAATTAAAAAATGAAAGCCAAAAAAATTTTTTATAAAAGAAAAAATAATTTTGGTAAAAAAAGTGTCAAATTTGATTTTTTGAGGAGATAACCCTTTATTGATGCGGGTTTGCGAAGGTCGGAAAAAGGGGACTGTCCCCTTTTAGAGAGTGAGATCTTGCTCTTCACCGCGACGCAAAATTGTTAAATGGATTGCCTCCCCTTTTGATTTTTGAGAAACAAGATAAGTTAAATTATTTTTTTTATTTATATTTTGCCCATCAAATTTTATGATTACATCGGCATTGCGAATTCCCGCTTTATAAGCGGCTAATCCCGGCGTAGGATTACCATAAACAATAGCTCCTTCTTTAAGATCGTGGAAAAGAGCGCTGGAAAGACCCGGCGCTTCTTCAATTAAAAGATAGTCAATTCCCAAAGAGGGATAAAAAATTTCTTTGTTTTCTTTTAGATAAGAAATAGCTTTTAGAAATTGCCAAGAGGGAATATATTTTTTATTATCTGAACTCGATGAACCAACTAATTGTCCTTTTAAATTAAAAATAAAACTTCCTCCTAGAGTATTCGGCGAGATATTATTTAAGAGAAGTGATTCGGAAAAATAATCTGTAGAACGAACCAAATCTTCAGTTTTAGTAATGTCTCGCCAATCTGACCGAACGATTGCAGAAACATACCATCTTAAAAATTTATCTGCCACTAATACCGTTTGCCCTTGATTGATTGAAGAAAACGGAGCTAATTCTAAAAATGGCAAATCATTGCCATTAATTTTAATAAAAGTTAATCCTGTCCGTTTATCTCTTATAACTTTATCTAAATCGTAGATTTCTCCCCCATTTATTATAACTTCCCATTTTTTATTTTCTGTTTCTTCTACAGCATTTTCTTCTATGTCTATTTCTTCAAAAGGATAAGGGGTTAAAATCCACCCATCAGAACTAATAATTAACCCCATTGATTTTATTTGCCAAGGAGCGTAAATTTGGTCTAAAAAAGAAGGATTATCTTTTAATTCTTTTTTAGGGAAAATGCTTACTAAACTTTTTTCAATGTCTCCCGTCAATTCATTTATTCTTATATCACTACTCACGGTAATATTTTTTTCTGTAATTTCAGTAACATGTTTTTCTGGAAAATATTTAGTTAAATTAAATTCTTTCCCCCAGGGAAAAACAATTTTGTCACGGGAAAAAATAAACATCGAACCTAACGCTCCAGCAATAAAACCAATAATTAAGGTTAAAATAATTAAGCCAAAAATAGACCTACCCCCTAAAGAAGCGGGTTTCTCTAAATGGTCAAATGGCTTATGATAAAAACGCCCCACATCTTCCCTGATTTCTTCTTTATTTCTTTGAGGAACTCTTTCTTTTTTGATTTTAATTGATGACGATTTATCAACAATACCATCGTTTACTGTTATTTTTTGATGACTTGATTTTTCTCTACTCATAAAAATTCTTCACTATTAATTTCTTCCCAATCGGAAAAATTTTTATTCCATTGGTAAATTTTATATATTTCAACTTTTTCGTCTTTAGAATAAACAAAATCTTCCGCTACTTTTCCTCCAACACGTCGAGCTGAAATGACTTTTTTATCAATAACTCGCGGCTTAACAATTCTCTCAACTTTCATTTTTCCTCGCGGACCCTTAAACTCAATAATTTCTTTTATTCCTTTAATAACTTCACCGTTAGATAAAGTGTCAACGTCAAACTCTTCTGTTTTTGAGTCAATAATTTTAGCCCTTTTTTCAATTTGATAAATAATTTTTTCCCACTTGCTGTTCATAAAGCGATTTTAATTTATTAAAATTTATAAAACTAATAGAAAAAAATACACTGGACAAAAAAGCATTAAAATAAAAACTAATCGGTAAAAAAGTTAAAACGAAATAACATTCTATAGCCAATAAAGCAAAAACATAAATAAAGGGAGAAAACTTTTTTTGCCCCTCAAACCAAATAATATAAAAAACAAGCCATGCCAAAATAGGAAAAAGGGGAATTATTACTTTAAACTGCGGAACATTAAAAAAATAATTTAAAGCGCCAACACTTGTAAAAAAATAAAAAGAGATTAAAAAAGTAGAAAAAACAACGCTCTTGCTAAACCCATCGGATTGGAATAAACGAGGACGGCGAATCAAATTGTAAAGATTATAAGAGAGATAAATAGCCCAAAGAAAAGAAATAAACAAAAAAATAAATTTTAGCCAAATACTGCTAGTAATCAACCAAAAAATACTTAAACCAGTAATCAAGAATATCGCCTCTATAATAATTGGCCAATAAATAGAAAGCTTAAAGCGAACCAAATAAAAAAATAAAAGGGTAATTAGAAGAAAATTAAATACTAAAGTAAAAATTATTGTTGTCTGATTTAAGAAAAAAGTAACAATTAAAAAAGAAACAAACAATAAAATAAATATGACTCCAATAAATATTTGATATTGTTTACTGGTCAACATATTTTACCATTTTATCAGCTATAGCTAAAAATTTTTCTGCTTTTAACGAAGCGCCACCAACTAAAAATCCGTCAATTGTCTTCTTGCCCAAAAATTCATCTACATTATTTTCATCGATGCTTCCCCCATAAATAAATTTCATATTATTTAAAACAAAATTTGACGGCAAACAATCAACAGCCGCTTGGCGAATAATTTGATTAGTATATTCTGCTTCATCGGAATTAACCGCTTGACCACTGCCAATAACCCAAACCGGCTCATAGGCAATCACTATTTTATCTTGTTCTTTGGGCATTAAACCGCTTAAAGCTTTAAATACTTGTTGAATGATTACATAATCTTTTCTCTTCTCCTGCCTTTCTTCAAATGTTTCTCCTACACAAATAATCGGGCAAAGTTCATTGTCAAGAACTGCTTTAACTTTTTTGTGTACCATTTCATCAAGTTCTTTTAAGTGTTCTCTTCTTTCTGAATGACCAACAATCACAAATTTAATTCCTATTTTTTTTAAATAAAGAGGAGAAATTTCACCGGTAAAGCTTCCTTTATCTTCCCAAAAACAATTTTGAGCTCCCAAAATTAATGAACTTTCTTTTGCCATTTCGCTTATTCTGTCTAAAGATAAAAAAGAAGGGCACAAAACAATTTCTAAATTTTTAAAATCCCCTCCCTTAACTAATCTTTCCGTAGAATTAAAAAGTTGAATTTCTTCATTTAAATTTAAATTCATCTTCCAATTGGCTATTAAAAGTTTTTTCATAAAAATTTTATTTAAATTTTTGCTCCAATTTATCTAAAAATTTATACAGATCTTCTTCGGTTTTAATTTCAAAAACTAAATTGCCTCCTTTTGCCTTTTTACAAAATCGCATTTTAACACCTAATATGTCACTTATTTTTTGTACCTTCATCGCTATCATCGGATCAGTTTCCGCTACTCTTCTTCCTCTTTTTTTAATCATTTTTTCCGTTTCTTTAACGCTCAAATCTAAACCCAAAATTCGTTTAAGATATTGGCTCTGTTTTTCCGGGTCATCTATTCCGGCTAATACTTTACCATGCGCTTCACTGATTTTTTCATCTCTTATAGCTTCTTGCACTTCGGAAGGCAAAGAAAGCAATCTTAATGTATTAGCCACAGAAGAGCGAGATTTACCCAAACGATTAGCTATTTCTTCTTGGGTTAAATTAAATTCTTCGCTTAATCTAAAATAAGCCTCTGCTCTTTCAATAGGATTTAAGTCTTTGCGTTGTATATTTTCCAAAAGAGCAATTTCTAATTTTTGCTGTTTATTTGCTTCCCGAATAATTGCCGGAACAGTTTCTAACTCTAAAAATTTTGCCGCTCTAAATCTTCTTTCCCCGGCAATAATTTGATAACGCCCCTCTCTTATAGGGCAAAGTATAAGAGGCTGAATAATACCGTAAATTCGGATAGAATTAATCAATTCCTCTAATTCGCTATAAGAGAAACTTTTCCTTGGCTGGTTTGGATCTGATTCGATTTTTTCTAAAGGCACTTTAATAATTTCCTCCCCTTCTCTTTTTATATCTTGTTTTATCTCGGAAATAGCGTGCGAAGAAACATCGCCCTTTGAGGTGGGAATTAATGCCTCTAATCCACGACCTAACATAATAATATGTCAAATATTAAAATTTTTAATTTTTAAAAACGAAATTCTCATCTTTAATTTTGACACCTGGTATTTGGTATTTAACGTTTTATGGTTGATATCTTTTATCTGTTATGCGAAAGAAGAATTCTAACAATCCTAAAATTATCAAAAAAAGAACTCCATTTAAGGGAGATAAAATATTAAATTTTTGAAAAAGCGAAAATCCCACTACCAAAAAAGAGAACCATAAAGAATGGCGAAAAGCGATGGAGCTTTGCAAAAATAGGGGCTGTTTTTTCCGCCGAGTTCGCCAAATAAATTCTAAAAAGCTCCAAGTACTTGATAATCCTAAAAATAAAGCAAAATAGTGAAGATAAAATGGCGTTTCTACAAAAAATAAGAGAGCAAAAATAACCCAAGAAATAATTAAACAAATAATTAATGTCTTTAAATATGTTTTTAATTTCATAAAGCGTTTTGTTGAAAATTTTAATTCTTCTATTGTTTATATTTTATCAATTTAAAATATTTATTCAAGCTTTTTCCCGATAGGGGCAAATATGGTTATAATCGCAAAATTGACATTGATAACCGGGGGTAGCGGAAAAATCGCTTTTTAAAAGCTCTTTTATTCGACCAATAATCTTTTCTTTAAAGGGGTTAATTTCTTCTTCTTTTATTTCAAAAGAAACCTTTTCTCCTCCATCTAAATAATAACAGGTTAATTTTTTAATTGGTTTAAAATGGGAAAGTGGAGAAGAAAGGGCTAAATAATAAATTAACAATTGTTCTTTTACTGAAGTCAAATTGGATTCTTTTCTCTTACTTGTCTTGTAATCGATAATTTCAAAACCATCTTTTATTTTATCAATTCGGTCAATTCGCCCCTTAAAAATAAATTCTTCTAAGGGAAAGGTAAATGTCTGCTCAACAGCCATAATCTCTGAAGGATTTTTAGCAAAATCTTTATAAAATTTAGATAAAATTTCTTTACCTTTTTCTCTATAAGCTTCTTTTTGCTCTGGTGAATCATACCATTCGTCAACCCATGATTCTTTGTAAAAACGAAATAAATCTTCTAATTTAATGGGCATTTTCTTTTCTTTCTTATTCTGAGGGAAAAGAGAAGATTGCTTTTCAAAAGAACGCAAATATAAATTGCCAAATTTTGCCAAAGTGTCGTGAATACTTCGCCCAAAACTATAATTAGGCCTGCCAGCAGTGGGAATAGTTAAAATATATTTATATTTATATTGGAGCGGGCAAAAATCAAAATCTGCAAGTTGCGTAAAGCTAATTTTTTTATTTAGGAATAAATTTTGATTTTTCTGTTTTTTAACTGGAAATATGTTAACTGAACTAGGAATAATTATTTTGGGGGATTCTTTTTTTAATGATGTTTTTTCTTTTGTTTCTAATCCTAATTCGTAAAGAAAGCGAGACGGTTTTTTTAAACTCTTCGTCCCATAATCTTCAGCCCAGCAAAGAAATAAACCATCTTTAGCCCGCGTTAAAGCAACATAAAAAAGCCGTCTTTCTTCTTCTAAATGAGTATCCCCTTCCGGAACAATTCCTTTAATTAAAGCATCAGGCAAAGGAATAATATCGCCTCTTTCTGGAGTAGGGAACCTACGGTCAACAAGGTCAACAATAAAAACATATTTAAACTCTAAACCCTTTGCCCCGTGAACAGTTAAAAGTTTTACTGATTCTGGACCCTCTATCTCTGTGCTTATTGCTCCAAAATCTCCCGCTTGCTCAATTTGGTTTATAGATTCAATAAAACTTTTAATAGTGCAATCGGGATTTTCTTTCTCAAATTGCATCACTCTTCTTAAAAATTGATTAGCATAATTTATATCTTCTTGAGCGCGAATATTTCCTCCGTCTGATTCTTTCGTTAAAAAAGAGGCATATCCGCTCTCCTTCAAAAATTGATAAATAATTTTGCTTACCGGCTCCCGGCGAGATTGAGTAGAATGTTTTTCTATCCAAGATAAAAATTTATTAATTGCCAATAATCCCTTTTGGGAGATAGCACCCAGAGAAGCAGCTTGAGTTAAAGTTTGATAAAACGACCAAGCTCTTTTGCGGGATTCATGAGTCAAAAGAACTAAATCGTCATTAGTCAAAGCGTCTTTAAATATTGGAGAAATTAAAAGCCGATAAACACTGGAAGATTCGTGATAATCATCTAAAAGTTTTAAATAAGACAATATATCTAAAATTATTGATTTGGAAAAAAGGCCACTATGAGCCAAAAATTGATAAGGGATAGAGGCGTATTCCAATGTTTTGGAAAACGGCTCTAAAGATTTATTAGCTCTAGCTAAAATGGCGAAATCGTTCCAAGTCAAACTTTTATCTTTATTTTTGATTTCAGCTATTTTTTTTACTATTGTTTCAACTTCTTCTTCGTGAGTATTGGCTTTAATCACTTCAATTATCCCCTCACCTGTCCTAACTGACCTTAAATGTTTAGAAATAATTTTTTCCAAAGAAGATCCGTTTTTCATTTTTGGAATTTGTACTTCTAAACGATTGGGATTATTCTGCTTTATAAATTTATAAGAAAGGTCTAAAATATTTTGGTAAGAACGATAATTTTTAGTTAAAGCGACAATTTTTGCCGTGGGATAATCTTCGCTAAATTGAAAAACGTTATTATAAGAAGCTCCTCTCCATAAAAAAACTGCTTGATCATCGTCAGCTACCACCGTTAAATTGTTTTTTGGCTTAGCTAATATTTTTAGAAGTTCATATTGAGCTAAATTAGTATCCTGAAATTCGTCTACCAAAATATATTTAAATTGATTTTGATATTTTTTTAAAATAGCCGGTCTCTCTTTAAATAATTTAATGGTGTAGTTGATTAAATCACCAAAATCTAACGCCCCCTCTTCTTCAAGAAGCTTTTGATAAATATTATAAGCGCCTGCCACTTCTTTTAATTTTCTTATTTCATCATTGACCAATTCGTCACTTAAGGCGGAATCTTTATTAAGCTCTAAATTTTTAACATAATCCAAATATTCTTCCGGCGAAACCAATTCGTCTTTTGCACGAGAAAAATGTTTCACCAAAGAACCAATAAATCTAAAAGGATTGCCCAAAGGGCGATAATAGTCAAGATTAAATCGAGAAAAATTACGGCGGATAAAAAGGGATTGTCCCGCTTCATCTAAAAGTTTAAAATCAGTAGATAACCCTATATCTAAAGCGTTTTCTCTTAATACCCTTTCACAAAAAGAATGAAAAGTGGAAACCCAAAGGTCTAAATAACCATAAGGGAGAAGTTGATCAACTCTTCCCTCCATTTCTCTGGCAGCTTTTTCGGTAAAAGTTACCGCCAAAATTTCATCTGGCTTAACTTTTTTCTCTAAAATTAACCATACCAAACGACGAGTAATAACCGTTGTCTTCCCTGTACCAGCTCCGGCAATAATTAAAAATGGTCCATCGCCATAAGTAACCGCTTCTTTTTGTTCAGGATTTAAATTGGCTAAAATTTTATCATTGTTCATATACTCTTTCTAATTTTTTTGAATAAATCAAAATAAAAATGAAGATTATGTAAAACCGCCAATCTCTGACCAAGTGGATCGGAAATTCTAAAAAGATGATGTAAATAAGAACGGGAATAATTTTGGCAAGTTGGACAAAGACAATTTTTATCTATTGGCTTTTGGTCAAATTTAAAAATAGAATTTTTAATGGATATGGTTTGATAAAAATTGCTTTCTAATAATTTTTTCAAAGAAAATTTCTCTTTTGAATTTTTGAAAACATAAAAAAATCCATGCCTGCCATTTCTTGTGGGAAGGACACAGTCAAAAATATCGAATCCCCGAGATATAGCCCAAACTAATTGTGAAGGATTACCTAACCCCATTAAATAATGAGGTGCTGTTTCCGGTAAAATAGATAAAATAGGAGGAAGAACTTTTTTCATTTCTAATGGCGACATCATCCCCCCAATAGCATAACCGTCAAAACCAATATCCACTATACTTTGAGCGCTAATTTTACGCAAATCAGAATAAGCACCCCCCTGAATAATTCCAAATAAAAGAGAACGCCTTTCTTTTTTCTCCTCTTTCCTAAATGCCTTTTTAGCCCGAATAGCCCAATCGGTTGTCCTTATCACTGCTCTCTTAGTAGACAAGTAATCCGATGCATAGGGAGTACATTCATCTAAAACCATTATAATATCTGAACCGATATTTTTTTGAAATTCAACAATGTTTTCCGGGGTTAAAAAAATTTCTTGGCCACTATTTATATCGCGAAATTTTACCCCTTCTTTACTAATCTGTCTCCATTTACTTAAAGAAAAAACCTGATATCCTCCACTATCAGTTAAAATCGCTCTTGGCCAATTCATAAAATTATGAAGGCCTTTTGCTTTTTTTAAAACCTTAATTCCGGGAGACAAAAACAAATGATAAGCATTAGCTAAAATTATTTGCGCTCCGGAATTTTTTAATTCTTTATTAGTTAAAAGCTTAACTGCTCCTCGGCTGCCAATAGGCATAAAATTTGGCGTGTCAACTGCTCCGTGAAGAGTAGAAATTTTTCCTAAACGAGCTAAACTATTTTTGGATTTTTTAATAATTTTGAAATAATTCATTTTTGGTAAAAAAAGTGTCAAATTTGATTTTTTGGCGAGATAACCCTTTATTGATGCGGATTTGCCGAGGTCGGAAAAAGGGGACTGTCCCCTTTTAGGAGATGGCGAATTTCTTTTAAAAGATTTTCTTTGGTTTGCTCTTCTCTAAAAAGAGCGCGAACAGCTTTTTTTTCTAAAAAATAATAAGCATTGGCTTCTTGATGAGTGTGGGGAATAGGCAAAACAATGGCCGGCTTGCCTAAAAAAGATAATTCAGATAAAGTGCCCATACCAGCGCGGCAAATAACTATATCTGCCACCTTATAAGCCAAAGACATTTCTTTGTCTAAAAATTCAAATTGATGATAATTTTCATTTTGAAAAACTCGAGATTTTCCTTTGCCGGTTAAATGAATAATTTGAGAAAAAGAAGTAAGTTCAGGCAATAAATCAAAAATTAACTGGTTAATAAAAGCAGCGCCTTTCCCTCCCCCTAAAACTAAAATAACTGGCAAATTTGGCTTTAAGGAAAAAAATTTTTTTGCTTCTTCTTCCGACGCGTTTAATAACTCTTGCCTTACCGGATTACCCGTCAAAATAGTTTTTTTAGCCGGAAAATCTTTTAACGAAGGAGGCAAACTTACGGTAATTTTATAAGCGAAAGGAGTAAGAAGGCGGTTAGTCAAACTGGGAATTATATCTTGCTGATGAATAAAAAGAGGAACCCTTAAAAACCAAGCAGCTATCCCCACAGGCACAGAAGTGAAACTACCTGCTGATAAAACCATATCTGGCTTAAAATTTTTAATTATTTTTAAGGATTGAAAAAAACCAAAAATAGTTAAAAATGGGGAGATTAAATTTTTAAGAGAAAAATAGCGGCGCCATTTTCCAGCATAAATACTTTGATAAGAAATACCCTCTTTTCTAACTAATTCTTCTGCCACATCATCATTTTTAGGCCCAATAAAAAGAAACTCTGTTTCAGGTTCTTTCTTTTTAATTTCCGATCGCATAGCTAAAAGTGGAGTTATAGAACCGCCTGTACCTCCGCCAACTAATAAAATTTTTCTCATAATCAATTATTTTAACAGGTTTAAAGAATAAAAAAAGGGATGCCTTAGCATCTAGCACCCCTATGTTTTTTTATGGTCTGACCCAAAGATCCCTTTTAGTTAAACCATACTTTTTACAAGCTTCTCTCAGTGCCCGGGAAAAACACTTTTCAGGAACGTTATCTATGACAACCGGTGCAACTTTTACTTCCCATACTTTTTCTCCCCCCGGGAGATTTTTGTATAAAACAACCTCTTCCACTCTGCTCCATCCAGGACAATCCCGATCTATTTTGCCCTGAACTTTTTGCCGAGCTTCCTCGGCATTCCGAGCCTTTTCGTAAACAGATTCTATCTGTAATAGAATCTTCATAATGCGCCTCCTTTTTGTTTTAAAATTAAAGATTGATTGAAACTGCTTGTTTTTAAATATTAAAGCAGATTTTTAAAATTTGTCAAGTTTAATTTTAATTAGTTATTGTTTGACGCGAGATGTTGGCTAAAATACCAAAAGAAGCTAAAGTAATTGCCATACTTGTTCCTCCATAACTCATTAGAGGTAAAGGAATCCCGGTTAAAGGCAAAAGACCGGTCATTGCTCCTAAATTTATAATCACACTAATAATAAAAGAAAAGCCTATGCCACTGGCTAATAAATAACCAAATTTATCTGGCGCTTTGCGAGCAATATAAAAACAACGCCAAAATAAGAAAAAATAAAAGAAAATTATAATAACTCCGCCAATAAAACCTAATCCCTCGGCAGCTAAAACAAAAATAGAATCACTAAGCACTTCTGGTAAAAATCGGGCTGAAGATTGAGATAACCCTTTGCCTAAAAACCCCCCTGAACTAAGAGCTTCTAACGCCTCTATGGCGTGGTAATTAATTCCTTGCGGATCTATTTGGGGATGTAAAAAACTTATAACGCGGCTCAATCGATAAGGGGATAATTTAATAAAAATTAAGGAAGCGCTAATTAAACTGATAAAACTAATAAATAAAAAATACCAAGGAACATTGGCTAAAAAATAAATAGCCACCATTGTAAAGCCAACAACTAAAAGGGTGCTCATATCCGGTTCTGCAATAAGCAAAATAAAAACTAAGAATAAAAGCAAAATAAATGGCAAAAAAACATTTTTCCAACTTTTTAAGAGATTTTCTTTTCCGTTTTCATAAGATAACCAAGCGCTCAAATAGATAATAACAGCAATTTTTATTATTTCGCTCGGTTGTAAATTAACAATGCCGAGATTAATCCAACGCGACGCTCCTTTATAAGAAACGCCAAAAGGAGGAACAAAAACTAAAACTAAAAGAATAAAAGAAATGATTAAAAAAGGAACAGCGATTTTTTTAAGTTTATGATAATCAAAAAAATAAAAAACAAAAAACAAAACTAATCCGGGTAAAAATCCAAAAATAAGCTGATGGTGAAGATAAAAATAACAATCACCTAAAGAGCAACCTTTAGAAAAACTAGCGGGAATTAAAACCCAAAAACCAAAAAAGATAATAATTAAAAGGGAAATTAAAAAAAGGAAATCCGGGGAATGAAAAAATATTTCCTCGCCAATATGCCGATTCTTGATGAAACGACCCCCTTGAGATTTACGAATATTTTTTTTCATCCCACGATTGATTCAGTTAAAAATATAATTAATCCGATAAGAGCAGTAATTCCTGAAATTAGCCAAAATCTCATTACAATTTTTGGCTCTGGCCAGCCGATAGCTTCTAAATGATGGTGAATTGGAGATGAAAGAAAAACTTTTTTCTTTCTAATCTTTTTAGACGCAACTTGAATAATAACCGAAAGGGATTCTATAACAAGAATAGAGCCAATGATAGGTAAGAGCAAAAATGTGTTAGTCAGCATAGCAATAATTGCCAATGTAATACCTAAAGACATTGTCCCTGTATCGCCCATAAAAAAACGAGCCGGATAAATATTAAACCAAAGAAAAGCGGCTAATGACCCACCTATTACACCGCATAAACAAGCCAAATCAAATCTCCCTTGTATAAAAGCAATAACCCCAAAAGCAGCAAAAGCAATTAATAATACTCCACCGGCTAAACCATCTAAGCCATCTGTTTCATTCACCGAAAAAGATGTAGCCACTAAAACAAAAATAAAAAGAGGAACATACCAAAATCCTATATTAAAATCGCCCAAAAATGGAATATGAATTAAATCCCATTCTAATTTGGAATAAAACCACCAAGCTCCGACAACAGCGATCAAAGTATAAAGAAATAATCTATGTTTTACTGATAATCCCCCGCCATTAGGACCTATCTTTTTAACATTCAATAAATCATCAACAAACCCAACAATAGCCGAAGCAACTAACACTCCTAAGGGCAAATATGTTTGTTCTCGTGAAAGTAAATTTAATCCCTCCCAAAGTGGAGAATGGGTAATTTTTGCCAAAAAAGCAATAACTAAAACTAATATTGCTGTTGTCACCCAAACCAGAATTCCTCCCATAGTGGGCGTACCTGCCTTTGATTTATGAAGACGAGAAAAAATTGGCGTTGATCCAGAATCACGAATTGTCTTGCTTAAATGATTTTTATAAAGCCAATCAGTTAAAAGTGGCGCCCAAACAAACGCCACTAAAAAAGCAATAGTAGAAAGAGCAAAAATGCGAATAATTTGATAGGTTAACATAATAAAAATATCAAATATAAAATCTATGGCAGTTTTTTCATAAAAGTTTTTTTATTGAAATGCACGTATTATGCTACAATAATCGCTATTAATAAAATAATTTCAAAAAAAAGAGTGGAAGCTAAAATAATTTGAGAAGTCCTTTTAAAATTTTCTAACCACAACAAAAAAGCAATAATTAAATTTCCCAAAAATAAAATCATCGCCAAGGAATGGATTTCTGCCATCTCCGAAATTCCTGATTTAATCCAATTTATCAAACAAAAAATAAAACAAAATCCAATAACCAATATATTAAAGGGCTCCTTTATAAATTGTCTTGTTCTTGCTTTAAAAAGAACCGCTTGGAAAGACACTTTAAAAATGTTAAATATAAAAAATTCAATAAATTACAATTTGAGATTATTTACATTTTATTTATATGTGTTATGATTTATAAAAAAGATTACTGTCTGCTTACTACTTTCCTTTAAAAAAATAAGCAGGTATTAACATAATGTTAATTTAAATTCTAAATTTTATTCTATATTATTCTATTTTATTATGGCTCATAAAAAAGCAGGTGGTTCAGCCACATCAGGGAAAACATCTCAATCAAAAAGATTGGGTGTTAAATTATTCGACGGACAAATTGTTAAGCCGGGAATGATTATTGTTAGACAAAAATCATCTATGTTTTATCCCGGGGAAGGAGTGCTTCAAGGAAAAGACAAAACTCTTTTTGCTGTTAAAAATGGTTATATCCATTTTTCTTCTAAAAAAGTAAAAAATTTCACCGGCAAATTAAAAAAACGACAATTTATCACTATTATTCCTGAAAAGAAAAAATCTAAATAGCCCCTTCTAAAATTTCCATTGCCTTTTCTAACTGGGGGTCTTTTTCTTTTAAGTAATCTTCTTCGGTAAATTCAATTTTTATATCCGGCTCAATGCCCATTTTTTCAATTGACCTATCTTTCGGTGTATACCAATAAGCTGCAGTCAGTTTTAAGGCAGAGCCATCAGCCATAGGAATCAAAACTTGAACCGAACCTTTGCCAAAAGTAGTTTCCCCTACAAGAGTAGCTTTTCCCCAATCCTGCAAAGCGCCAGCTAAAATTTCTGCCCCCGAAGCTGAACCGTTGTTAATCAAAACAACGGTTTTTAAATTGGCAAAATTCCCTCTGCTCTTAGTTTTATAAGATTGAATTTGATGAATATTATTTTTTGAAGAAACAACAATCTCTTCTTTATTTTCTTCTACCCACCAACCGGCAATATCTACAGCTGTATCCAAATATCCACCAGGATTATTTCGTAAATCCAAAATAATTCCTTTTAAAGAAGCAGGATTAAGTGCTTCAACTGCTTCTTCAAATTCCTCTAAAGTATTTTCTGAAAAATGAACAATTCGAAGATAAGCAATAGTCGGCGTTTTCTTCTCCCATTTTACACTTTGAATTTTAATAGTATCTCTTATTATTTCAATATCTTTTAATGTTTCCCACCCCTCTCTCCAAATAGTTAAAGTAACTGGCGTACCCTTTTTCCCTCGTATAAGCAAAGTCGCCATATCAATAGATAATCCTGCTGTTGCTTCTCCGTCAATAGCATAAATTTCATCCCCTGTCCGCAAACCCGCTCTTTCCGCCGGAGTTCCAGGCAAAGGAGCAATAACAGTTAATTGATTATTTTTTATGCCTATTTCCATACCCACTCCCTCAAAATTTCCGCTTATATCTTCTTCAAACATTTTAGCCAAATCAGGTTTTAAAAAAACAGAATAAGGATCTTCTAAACCATTAACCATTCCCTCTAATGCTCCGTAATATAATGTATCGTCGTCAACCGAGGGTACAATATATTGAGTTTTAATCGCAGAATAAACTTCTTCAAATAAAGTTTGATATTTTAGAGGAGCCCCTAAACTAACGAATGGGTTGAAAACTGATTTTGTCTCTACTCCTACTCCGTAAAAAATACTGCCCAAAATAATTCCTAACCCTAAAGCAATAAAAAAAATGATAACTAATGATAAAATAAATGATTTTTTATTCATATTTTAATCGGAAAAAGATATTTTATTTTGATAAAATTCTTCTTCGCTTATATCAAAAATGTGTTTAGCTAAATAAGAGAGCTCTTTAAAATCTCCTGTTCTGGGACGAAGAATGTAGGCGCCATTTGATGCTACAGCTGGTTTTAACAAATTTTTATCCGAAAGAACAAATGTTCTAACGTTCCAAGAACTTGTATCTTGAAACAATTTTGCTAAACGGGTTGCTTCTTTCAAAGTTAAATTAGTTTTAATTTTTGAAGTGAAAAAATTATAAAAATAAAAAATTTGCTTTGTGTCTAAAATATCAATTTGTTTTATCTTTTCTTTTAAGGCTAATAAAACTTGCTGTTGCCTAGCCGAACGGTTAAAATCTGAACCGCTTTCACCATTACCATGTCGAGACCTTACGTATTCTAAAACCCTTTCTCCGTCCATTAGTTGAAGCCCGGGAGAAAATTTTACTGTTCGATAAGAATAATTTGGTCCGGGAAAAGAATAATCAATGAAGCCTTCTTTAACATCAATAGTCACTCCCCCAAACCAATCTATCAATTCTATAAAACTATTAAAATCAATTGCCGCCCAATATTTAACAGGAATATCAAACACGTCTTCTATTACTGAACAAATTGCTTTTCCTCCATCTTTTTTTTGAAAAGTGCTTAAAGCATAAACAGCATTAATTTTATTCCACCCACCATCAATGGGTATATAAAGATCGCGAGGGACGGAAAGTAAGGATACAGTATGAGATGATGGTTCAATACTTAAAAGAATTATAGTGTCTGTTAAATACGGTCCCTCGTGCCCTTCTCCCCCCATACCTAAAAGTAAAATATTTATTCTATCGGAATATTCACCAGCTAATACTCCACTGCGGCCAAAAATAATATTTAACGTCCCTTCCCAAAAAGAAAGATGACCAAATCCATCTAAAGTACTTTGTTCTAAAACAATAGTTCCTAAACAAAAAAATGCCACGATTAATAAGCAAAAAAGAATTAAAAAGGGTATTTTCCTTTTTGGTTTTTTTTTCTCTTGTTTTTTCTCCTCCTCTTTAGGAACTGCTTCGGCGAAATTTAACTTGATATTATCCATATTTATGCTACAATTTTATCTATTAATAACAAACAACAAGCGGGATTAGTTGAGCGGCTCAACATCACTCTTCCAAGGTGAAAAGACGGGTTCGACTCCCGTATCCCGCTTCTTTACTTTGTAATAACTCCTTACAAGACAAAATAATTCTACTTAAATAGAAGTATGTCGAACCCGAGGAAAGGGGTCGGGAAAACCTGGGTTTTCCCGTGGCGGAAGTACTGAAACCGAAGGGTTTCAGGGAGCGAAGCGACGGGGCGACTCCCGTATCCCGCTTTTTAATTTGCTCTTTCTTTAGGGTAATAAATTTTAAAAATTGGTCAAGCCCCAAATCATTCAAATTCAAAATTTAAAGTCATTTATTATGACTTTTTTATATTGAATTTAATCATTTTTTTGCTAAAATTAAATTATAAAATTTTTATTTCAAGGATTTTTACTCTGTCTTTCTGTAGGGTTGATTGACTTACCGGAAATTAAAGGAAAAAAATATTCTGTTTAAAAAATAAATTTAAAAAACGAAGAATACCTTAATAGGCAAATTTTACCCGAAATATAGAAATTATGAAAAAAAATTTAATTTTTTATATTATTATTATTATTTTAGTTATTTTATTTTGTTTAATTATTTTTCTTATGACCTCTAAAAATACTTCTCTAATTAGACAACCGGCTGTAACTGGAATTTTTTATCCAAAAGATAAAGAAAAACTATCTCGTATGATTGATAGTTTTTTAGCTAAAGCTGATACTATTTCCTTAAAGGGAAAACCGCAGATTATAATTGTGCCTCATGCGGGTTATGAGTTTTCTGGCAGCGTGGCTGCTTATGGATTTAAAACCTTAGAAAATAAAAATTATAAAAGAGCCATTATTATTGGCCCGTCTCATCAAAGTTATTTTTCCGGCTTTGCCATTAGCCAAGCTGATTTTTGGCAAACCCCTTTAGGAAAAATAAAAATTGATAAAAATCTGCGAGAAAAAATATCCAAAAATAATAATTTGATTTTTATTTCTGATAATGCTCATTTAAATGAACATTGTTTAGAAGTGGAAGTCCCCTTTTTACAAAAAATCAATCCTCAAATAAAAATTTTACCTATTATTATTGGACCGTATAATCCCCAACCAGAAGTATTGGCAAGTGTTTTAGAAGAATATTTGGATTCTTCCACTATTCTTATTATTTCTTCTGATTTATCTCATTATCCTCCCTATGAAATAGCCAAAGAAAGAGATGGGGAAGTTATAAAAGCAATTTTAGAATTAGATAAAGAAAAATTTTCTACTATAGTGAAAGATTTAGATGAAGCTAATAATTTAGTTACCCGCGCTTGCGGAGAAGAAGCCATAAAAATCGGATTTATTTTAGCTGAAAAATTAAAATTAAAACCCTATCTTCTAAAATACGCTAATTCCGGCGATACAAATGGGGATATTAATCAAGTTGTTGGTTATGCCTCTATTGCTTTTTTAACTGAAAATAAAAATGATATAAGCGCTCTTAGTCAAAAAGATAAACAAGAACTTTTATCTATTGCCCGTGATTCTATTGACTACTATTTAAAAACAGGGAAAATCCTTGAAGTTCAAACTAAAAATCCATCTCTTTTAAAACCGCAGGGAGCTTTTGTTACTTTAAAAGAAAATGGGGAATTGCGGGGATGTATAGGAAATTTAACAGCAAATAAGCCATTGGCGGAAACTGTAGCTTATATGGCAGTAGAAGCTGCTTTTGGCGACCCAAGATTTTTATCCTTAGAGAAAGAAGAATTATCTAAAATTAAAATTGAAATTTCTGTTCTTTCTCCCTTAAAAAAAATAAATGACCCTTTTACAGAAATAGAAATAGGCAAACACGGAGTACTTATAGAACAAGGAAATCGTTCCGGCGTATTTCTCCCCCAAGTGGCTACAGAAAATAATTGGAGTTTAGAAACTTTTATGGATGAGCTTTGTCTTTATAAAGCTGGTATTTCCCCTGACGCCTGGAAAACTGGCCAAGCTGATATTTATGTTTTCACTGCCGAAGTATTTAGCGAAAAAGAATAAAAAATTTTAAAAAATAAAAAACGGGTTTTTTAGACCCGTTTTTAATGTTTTTAATTAATTTTATTTTACTTTTTTTGCTCCCATTTTTTCCGTTTCTTTAAAGCCACATAATTCGGCTTTAATTCTTTCTTCCGTTTATCTCTATATTTTCTCCTTTTTTTTCTCAATCGCCTAAGATAAGCTTTTGCTTTAGGCGACAGATTAAAATCCCAATCCCGACAAACTGATTTTCCTGTTTTGTGATCCCGATAATTGGAACATTTCCAATACCGGGACTTCATTCCTTTGCCCCGAGCGATTACCATAAACTTCCCGCATTCTGGACAATGCGGCCGATGCTGAATTCTCCATTGGGCTATCCATGCCTGGGACAAAAGATTTTTAGCAAAATTTTTCGTCCTATGTAATGGATGAGATGAATACAGAATATTCTTTCTTATTGCGTCTCGGATGATTACCCAGCCCGAATCTGACTCTCGGGCCTTATTTTCCTTTAAAAGCCAAGTTGTCCACACGACAACTTCTAAACCGTTAACCGTATATCGAAAACCGACCTCTCTTCCTTTTGTTGATCGAGGACTCTTTAAATTCTCAATCTCCTTTTGTATTTCTTTGGGACTTATTTTCTCAAAACCCCATTGGAAGACGAGGGTGTCCTCAATATAATAAAAATCTTCTCTCTTAATTTTTTCCTTGAATGAATTCTCAGACAATTTTTCCTCCTTTTGTTTTGAATTTTAAATTTAACAAAATAAATTGAAAAGAACTTATTTATATTAAAACTTTTTTCCAAATTTGTCAAATGAAATTATTGGGTTTTTAATGAAAAATAAAAAATCATTAAATTAAAGACGATAAAAAACTTTAAAGCAGAAAAAACGCTCAAAAAGAACCGCCGCCAATGGGCTGTCCCCAATGGACTTCTTTTATTTGCTTTTCAGGCAATTCATCCGGCGCTCCCAGCATCAAATCTTTAGCATCAGTTGTTTTGGGGAAGGCAATTACTTCTCTAATATTTGGCTCATTTCTTAAAAGCATTATTAAACGGTCAAACCCAAAGGCAATACCCCCGTGAGGAGGAGCCCCATATTCAAAAGCTTTTAAAAATTTTCCGAATTTTCTTTCTATCTCTTTTTTATTTACTTCTAAAAGGCGAAATATTTTATATTGAAGATTTGGATCATATATTCTTAAGGCTCCTCCGGCTATCTCACAACCATTACAAACTAAATCATATTGATGAGCCCTTACTTTTAGCGGCTCTTTATCTAAAAGAGGGATATCTTCTTCATAAGGAAGAGTAAAAGGATTATGAGTAGAAACTATTTTTTTCTCAGTTTCGCTATATTCAAATAAAGAAAAATCTCTAATCCAAACAAAAGCGAGCTCGTCTTTATCATCTTTATTTTCCCGCAAATCAGGTTTGTCGGTTTTATATTTTTCTAAAACATCTTGGGCTTTTAAATGAGGAAAAGGATATTTAATCTTTTTTTCAGGGAAATTTTCCTTAATTGTCTTAATTACCATTTCTTCCACTAAAGCTAAAATTTCTTCTTCTGTCATAAAACTCATTTCCATATCTAGTTGAGTAAATTCCGGCTGTCTATCGCCACGACTGTCTTCATCGCGAAAACAACGAGCGAATTGAAAATATCTTTCCATGCCAGCAATCATTAATAATTGTTTAAATTGCTGTGGCGCTTGAGGCAAAACATAAAACTTTCCCGGATAAAGACGTGAGGGCACAATATATTCTCTTGAGCCCTCCGGAGTTCCCTTAGTCAAATAAGGGGTTTCTATCTCTATAAAGCCCTTTTCATCCAAAAAATCTCTCATACTTTTAATCAAACGATAGCGGAAAGTTAGATTATCTTTCATTCGCTTATGACGCAAATCCAAATAACGGTAAGTAAGACGCGTTTCTTCTGTTGCTCTAATAATTTCATTATCAATAGTAAAAGGAGGAGTAAGGGAAGAAGAAATAATTTTACCTCTTTTTATCTCTACTTCAATTTCTCCGGTTAATAAATCGGAATTTATTTGATTTTCTGGTCTTTTAACCACTTTGCCGATAATTTCCACCACGTATTCCGGTTTAATTGCTTCGGCAATTTTTTTCAATTCTTCATTAATCCCTGAGGGAAAAACTATTTGAACTAACCCCGAATAGTCGCGCAAATCAGCAAAAATAATTTTACCCATTTTCCGTTTAGTGTTTATCCAACCGCATAAACGAACATCCTCTCCCTGTTTTTTTATTGTATCTTTAGCCAAAGTTCTTTCCATAATTTAGATTATAACAAAAAAGAAAAAAAGAAAAAGGGCAACTTAATGTTGCTCTTATTAAATACAATGTTTCCCCTCTTTTTTGTTTAGAGGGGTTGGCTGGAATCGAACCAGCATGAGCAGGCTTTCGCGCCTACTGCGTTGACCACTCCGCCACAACCCCATTTTTTTTATCTAATATTTTTCTATTATTTCTAAAATTTTATGTTTTTCTCTACTCCCCTTAATTATTTTTATATTTTTTTCAGAAATATTTAAGTAATTAGCTAATATCTTTTTTACTCTTTCGTTAGCCATACCCCTTTCTGGCTTTTCTTTTGTTTTAATTTCAAATTTATCATTTGCTTTTTTTATAATCTCCTCTTCTTTTGATTTTGAGAAAACCGTAACTTTAATTAACATAAAATAATTTTTACTATTATTGTTCTTGTTCTTGGCCCATCAAATTCTGCCAAAAAAATCTGCTGCCATGTTCCTTGAACCAATGAACCGTCTTCAATTAATAAAATTTTTTCTTGACCAATTATACCGGATAAAATATGTGAATCAGCATTGTCGTCAATTTTATTATGGTTAAAATCAAAATTTGAAACAATCTTCTCTAAAAATTTAAGCCAATCCTTTTTTAATCCCTCTTCATTTTCTGTCAAAATAATTCCTGCCGTAGAATGAGGAACAAAAATAATTGCCAAACCGTTTTGAATTTTACTTTGTTTTATTATCTCTTTTATCTTTCCCGTAATATCAACTAATTCGTACCTATCTTTTGTAAAAATATCAATTTTTTCTAATTGCATAAATTTTTAAAAAAATTAAATAATTCTTTTAATCACAACTATATCTTGCCGATTTAGTATCTCTGAAGCTGGAGTTATTTGCACTTTTCCTATGGCTTTGCCATTTTTATCTTTTTCTAATTTTGCCTCAATCATTTTTTTATCTCCTATATACATTAAAACATGGCCAATGCCTTGAGGAAATTCTGGATTATAATGTCCCCATTTTCCTTTAATAAAGATCAAATCACCTATTTCCAACTCCTCCTTTTTATAATCTATTGTTTTACCAAAATGCGCTTGTGCTAAAGCTGTTCTGGGTAAATTAATGCCTATTTTTTTATAAAGATATTGAACAAAGCTTGAACAATCAAAGCATTTCGGCGCTTCGCTTGCTTTAGCCCCATATTTATAAGGTTTGCCTATATTTTTTAAAGCAAAATGGACTAATCTTTTTTGTTGTTTGATTTTTTTCTCATTAATTTTCATATTTTTTATGCCCTCAAATTAAATAATCGCTTAGCATTGTCATCAATATTTTTTTCTGTATTTCTAAAAGATAAATTTTTAATTTGGGAAATTTTTTCTACTACCAACCGTACATAATGCGGTTCATTGCGTTTTCCCCGATAAGGTTCTGGAGTCAAAAATGGACAATCTGTTTCCGCTAAAATTTTAGATAAAGGCATCTTTTTTATTGTTTCTAAAACATCTTTATCGGCATTTTCAAAAGTAATAACGCCGGTAAAGCCAATATAAAAACCTAAATTAAGAAATTCTTGGGCAATATCAAAATCAGCAGAAAAACAATGAATTTCTCCTTGGGGCAAATTTTTGTATTTCTTTAATATTTCAAGTATTTTCAAATAAGCGTCTTTTGGTTTATCCTTACTACCGCGACAATGCAGAATAACGGGCAAATTGAATTTTTTAGCCATATCAAGATGCGCCAAAAAAACTTCTTTTTGATATTTTATGTCCTCATTTTTTGAATGATAAAAATCCAATCCTGTTTCTCCAATGGCTTTAATGTATTTTTTGTTTTTTTCAATCAGTAAATAATATTTTGGGGAATAAAAGTTAGATGATTGTTTGTGAGAATGGATATGAATGGGATGAAGACCAACGGCTGCCCAACAATTTTTATATCTTTGGGCGATATTAATAGCTTTTTGGCTCGTGGCAAAATTAGAACCAATATTAATGATTCCGGAAAGACCTTCTCCAAAACTCCGTCTTATAACTTCTTCCTCATCTTGCTCAAAAGCCTTAAAATTTAAATGTGAATGAACATCAAACATAAAAAATTTAAATCCCAAAAATCAAATACGCCAAAGGTCAAATGTATTTTCTTCCTTTTAATTTATCGGGCAGGTATTCTTGTTTTTCTTTATAATTATAATTTGGACTATATTTATATCCTTTGCCATATCCTAAATCTTTCATCAATTTTGTCGGAGCATTACGGATGTGTAAAGGCACGAGTAAATTGCCATATTTTCTGACATCTTCTGCTGCTTTCGTATAAGCTGCATATATTTTATTTGATTTTTTACATTTAGCCAAATAAACAACTGCTTGTGCTAAAATAACATCGCTTTCCGGCATACCCAAAAAATAACATGCCTGATAAGCAGCGACTGATTGTTCTAAAGCGCGAGAATTAGCCAATCCCACATCTTCGCAAGCAAAACGAATTAAACGGCGAGCAATATATAAAGGGTCTTCTCCTGCTTCTATCATTCGAGCTAACCAATATAAGGCAGCATTAGCGTCAGAACCACGCAAGGATTTATGCAAAGCAGAAATTATATTGTAATGTTCTTCTCCATTTTTATCGTAGAATAAAT
Organism: Parcubacteria group bacterium ADurb.Bin159; assembly: GCA_002070355.1. NCBI lineage: Bacteria > Parcubacteria group bacterium ADurb.Bin159. Next base: position 126,824 of record MWDC01000001.1, read on the forward strand.
AAGATTTTTGCAAAGCATCTTTTATAACATCTAAAGTAATATTTTCTGATACTGAAACAGCATATTCAAGAATATTTAAAGCCACTCTAGCATCGCCATTGCTTACCTCGGCAATGGTTTCTATTATTTTATCATTTATTTTAATATTCAAATTACCTAAACCATTTTCTTTGTCCTTTATGGCTCTTTTTATAATTTTTATAAGATGGGATTTAGCCAACGGTTTTAAGACAAAAATATGGCAACGGGAAAGTAAAGGACTAACGACTTCAAAACTGGGATTTTCTGTAGTCGCCCCAATAAGTGTAATCACCCCTTCTTCAATTAAGGGCAATAAGGCATCTTGTTGCGATTTATTCCAACGATGAATTTCGTCAATAAAAAGTATAGTTTTTTTATTTTTCTCTTTTGCTTCTTTGGCTTTTTTAATAATAGCCCGCAAATCTTTTAAACCGCTAGAAACAGCGCTTATTTGCTCAAATTCCGATTTAGTTTGTTGGGCAATAATATAAGCCAAAGTAGTTTTTCCGCTTCCCGGCGGTCCCCAAAAAATCATTGAAGGGACCTCATCTTTTTCAATGGCTTTTCTCAATAATTTTTCCGGTCCAACAATTTCTTCTTGACCAAAAAAATCCAAAAGAGATTTTGGCCTCATTCTATCGGCTAATGGCCTAATTTTATCTTTTAAAATCATAAAACTTATTCTTTTATTGTAATAAATTGTTAAATTTTAGCAAGATAATCTTTAAATTCTAAATTTAAAAGAGAGTGTCGCAAACCAACACTCTCTTTGTTTTATAAAATTTTCAATATATCTTTTATATTCTCGATTTCACTGACATATTTATTATATAAGCCAGTGTCTAATTCCGCATTTCCCCAATCCCATCCCTGACTAAAAGAAGAGATATAAATCGCCTTAATGGGTACTTTAAGGGCTTCTCCAATATCTATTTTCAGAGAATCTCCAACCATCCATATTTCTTTAAATATTTTAGCCAGATCACTCAGTTTTTTCCCTTTATCACTAACAGACGAAACTATCTCGATAGCATCAAAATATCCTTCTAATTTCGTGTAATTTATTTTTTGCCTTTGGAGTTTTTCGTCTCCTAAAGTTAGAAGGACTAAATGGTGCCCTTTTTGGCGAAGCACTTTTAGCACTTGTTTCGCTCCTTTTACAGGGATAAAAGGTGGGTCAGCAAATTGCTTGGCGGCTTTAAATACTTTTTTTTCCACCATTTTATCTGGTCTTAAACCGCATTGCCTACAAATTTCCTGATAAGTTTCTACCCAACTCTTTGGAAAACGGTCAACCGAAAAACCATATTTTTCTATATTCAATTTATCCAGGGCATTATATCTTTTCAATATTTCAGATGGATACGGACACCTGATTCCCAAATTTGACGAAATAACTTCTAAACACCGCACTATAGCGAGATGATACTTGTACTGATTATACCAAAGAGTATCATCACCGTCAAAAGCTACACAACTCTGCTTGCTCATTCGATTCCTCCTTTTTTGCTTTTTTTAAATTTTAAATTTTAAATAATTATTTTTATTTAATAATAACTAAAAATTGAATTTTGTCAAATGAAATTTCATCTTATTTCTAATACGAAAGTGCATTTAATGAAATATATATTGGAGCTTCTAGATTTAATAAAACATAAAAAAAGTGTTAGCCCAGCGTCTTTCGAGTGTAGAGGGTTGACAAATTAAATTTTTATGAAATAATAAAAACATTAATATACATTAATATATATCTATTTCTTTACAATTAAACAAATTAACAAAAGGAGGAAAAAAATGAATCTTCTAAAATTGTTGATTATACTTTGGTTAATCGAAATAATCCTGTTAATAGTAGCTATTTTGATTTATGAATTAATTCGTTGGTATAAAAGATCTAGATTGAAAAAAATGCTTCTCAAAATTCTCAATGGGGAAATTCTTCTGAAATACGCTAAAAAAATGAATTTTTATTGGCGTCGAACCCTTCAATTAAAAAAATTGAAAAAAATGCTTCTCGAAATTCCCGGCGGGGAGATTATTCTGAAATACGCCAATACATTAAAGATAAAAATGGAAATAAATAATGAGAATGAGAAGATATGGGAAATTGGAATAAAAAGAAAAGTTGTTTTTGCTCCTCTTAAAGCAGTAGAAAAAAATAAGAGGAGTGACGTAAATAATCCCTTATTTGGTTTGGTCCATGAAATAGGTCATCTGGAATACTCTTTTTTTCCTATTGATATTGCCAATCCGTTTATTTGTCCTAAGTTTCAAGGAAAATGTATTATCGAGGAGTGGGAAGCATGGCTGCGGGGATGGAATATAATCCGCCGCCTGCAAATTCCCGCTGAACCTAAAAAATATTGGAGGTACGTTGTAAAACAATTAAGTAGCTATTATCAAGATAAGACGCTTCTTGATTGTTTTGAATTCTGCATATTAACAAAAAATTATGCTCAAACAATGATTTCTATGGGGGTTCATCCACCGGTGATTCATCCGTCAAATAAAAATATTAACAATTAACGTGGCGCTAAACGCCACGTTTTTATATGTAAAAATTCATTACCATATAATTTTTATTTGACAAAATTTATTATTTTCTTAAAATTAAAATACTCTCAAAATAACGTTCTTTCAATTATAATAATTAACCAATAATTTTTAAGGAGGTAAAAAATGGCAGATTTATTATTTAAGAAAGGAAGTTTTAAAATTTTGTCTGACGACCTTTCTAAATTGTCAGCCAAAGAAATGAACGCTCTTATTAAAGAAATAGCTGCTTTGTCTCATGATCCATCTGAAATGACCAATTCAAGACATAATTGGTATACGTATCGTCTTGGGGGGCTACAAACAAATCTTCCTGAATACGTGGGATTTTTACTCTTAAAGGCTAATCAGTTATTTATGATCACCCCCAAGGCGCATAGTTTACTAATTTCGGGTAATGCTGAAATCTTTAATAAAGGGTACTCAAAAGCACATTCCCAATGTCTTCCTGCCTTCTGTATACTGGACCCTATAATGAAAGACTTACACAAAGATAATCCGATTCTTTTCCCTCTTAAAGAAAAGAAAAAAAGTAATGTTCTTCCAATTTTTCCCTACCACTTCAAGTTAGAGAGAAATCCTAGATTGAACCACAAAGAAATGGTAATCCACAGAGCGATGACTGTAATGTTTGAAAATGTTTCTCTCGGATTTATCTACGAAAGTCTCGGGGGAGGAAATGGGGATGAAAAAATTAGTTATTGTACGCAACAATCAACGCGCTATGTTGATTATTGCTACACTCCCCTGCGGTTTATTCCCCCTTATAACGATGATTTTGATTTCCATCAAAAAATCAAATTTAATATTAAGGGGAAAGAAGAGGCTTTAACGCCTCAAGAATTCACTGATGCTCTGGAAGCCTGGTATCAAGCCCTACGTCAGCAAGGCCTTACTCCTCAAGAAGTAAGGCAATGGCTCCCTTTGGGTCTCGAAGCGCCAGCGCCAGTTATTCAAACTTCTAATTTAGCAGAATGGCACCATTGGTTCTGTTTACACACTAGTAAAGCAACACACCCCGAAATAAGGTTTGTCGCTAATTCCCTCTTGAAAGAGGTTCAAAAAAGGATACCGGTTATATTCGACAATTGCCATTTAATTTAAAAAATAATCCCTTCTTGCTTCAACAAGAAGGGATTTTTTATTATTTTATCACGTTTATAAATTTTAATTATTTATTTTTTGCCTGTTTAATAAATTCAACAATAAACCAAATCACCAAAATTACAAAAACAAAAGAACCAAAAATAATCAGCGAATTAGGAGGCAAACTAATCCCTCCTGACTTTTTTAATTGGTTATCTTCTACTAATGTTTTTTCTAAGGGAGACGGACAACCGATTCGCGCGCAATGACTCAATTCATTTTTGAGCTGCGTTTTTACAAGTTCACTTGAACCGAGAAAATATTTATCCCCAATAAAAACAATCGGCACAGGAAAATCGTCTGCTCCTTCTACTGAATAAACTTTAGCCAAAGCTGAATATAAAATTACGCTCGATTCTTGAGTAATACTTAACTCAAAAATTTCTAAATTCTGGTTTTTGTCCTTATACGATGACAAAAAAAATTTCATATCTTGGCAATAAGGACAAGAGGGGGAATAAAAAAAATAAATTGTTGTTTTTGGGGCAGATGAAACAACTATAGGAATTAAAATTAAAATTCCTAAAATGAAAAATATTCTATAATTATTTATTCGCTTTTTCATATTTTAATTATAAAACAAAAGAAAAAAAATAAAAAGGGCCTTTTCTATAAATGGCTCTTTTATTTATCTCTATGGTTTTTGTGGTGCCGAGGGGCAGAATCGAACTGCCAACGCAAGGATTTTCAGTCCTTCGCTCTACCACTGAGCTACCTCGGCATTGAAATAAATTTTATTTTTTATAATAACAAATTAATTAAATTAAGTCAAGAAAAAAATTTAAATACTGCTTGATTAAATTTCTCCCCTCGCTCAAATTCATGAGCAAATAAACCAAAACTTGCCGCTCCCGGTGAAAGTAAAACAATATCCCCTTTTTGGGCAACTGATTTAGCTTGTTTCACGGCTTTTTCCATTGAGTTTGTTTCTTTTATAAAATCTAATTTTGAATTATATTTAGATATTTCTGCTTTTATTTTTTCCGTAGCCGTCCCTGTTAAAAGAATCACTTTTTTAATTTCATTTGCTTCCGCTTTTTGAATAATAAATTCCGCAAATTTTTTAAAATCCAAATTTTTATCTGCGCCTCCGGCTATTAAAATAATTTTAGCGGTTGAATTTTTATTGTTGATTAAACTGCTTAATCCCGCTATAGCTGCTTCGGGAATAGTAGCCGTAGTATCATTAATAAAAGTGATCCCTTTTATTTTAGCCACCACCTCCATCCTCCCTTCTAAATTTTTGAACCTTTTAAGAGAATTTTTAATTTTCTTCTCTGGAATTTTAAATAACTTAGCTACTTCTAACGCCGCAGCCAAATTGTCTAAATTATGTTCTCCGTAAAAAAACGTTTTCCAACCTTCCACTTTTTGACGATTAAAAAAAACAACTTTTGATTTTGCTTGTGGCGATATTTGTTTTAATAGAGAATCGTTATTATTAACAATAAGATAATCATTAGGTTTTTGAAATTTAAAAATTAATTTTTTAGCCGATACATATTGCTTAAAATTAGAATAACTATTAAGATGGTCAGGCATTATATTGGTGATAATGGCAATATGGGGACTTTTCTGGTGCTTTTTCATATCTTCTAATTGCCAAGAAGATAATTCTAAAATCACTTTGGTCTTAAAATTAATTTTATCTAATACATCCAACACCGGCCGCCGTAAATTTCCTGCTAAAATAACATCGGAATATTTTAATTTTAGAAAATGAGCAATTAAAGCGGTAGTAGTTGATTTGCCTTTTGTGCCGGTAACACCAATAATCGGCGCCCTGCATAACTCAAAAAATAAACCAATATCGGATTCAATAGGTATTTTATGTTTAGCTGCTATTTTAAGATAAGGAGAATTATGAGGAACCGCTGGATTTTTAATAATTAAATCTGTGTTAATAAAATCAATGTCTCGATGTTGTCCAAGGACGAATTCTATGTTTTTTAAATGTCTAACTTTTTTTAAAGATTCTTTTAGGTCTTTTTCTTTTTTTAAATCAGTAACTACTACTTTGATACCCAATTGATTAAAAAAATAGACGGCGGAAAGACCGCCGCCGTGCAAACCAAGCCCCATAATAGTAATTCGTTTCAAAGGGCCATATTGTGCTTCTATTTGTTTTTTAATTTTTTGAATAGATGATAGTGTCATAACAATCATTATAAAAAAAGTATCGTCTTTTTTAATGGTGGGCACTGAGGGATTTGAACCCCCGACCTACTGCGTGTAAAGCAGTCGCGCTAACCCCTGCGCCAAGCGC